>DASRJB010000026.1:0-28376 GCA_035649715.1 Pirellulaceae bacterium | reverse complement strand
CCGGATATGGGCTGGTGGCCGCGGACCTGACGCCGGTGACGACGGCTCAGACGGCCTGGAACACGGGCTTCGCGGCCCAGCAGACGGCCCAGGCCGCGGCCGAGGCGGCGACGCAGACCAAGGACGCCCAGCGCGAGTCGCTGGTGGCGGCCGTGCGGACCGTCGTGAGGAAAATTCAGGCCACGCCGGCGGTCACGGGCTCAGCCAAGGCGGCGGCGGGGATTACGGTGCCCGATACGACGCCGACGCCGAGCGGTCCGCCGACCACCGCGCCGGTCGGGCAGGTCGATACGTCGCAGCGCTTGCAGCATACGGTCAGCTTCGTCGATAGCGCCACGCCCACCAGCAAGGCCAAACCCGCGGGCGTGCGGGGCTGCGAGATCTGGATGAAGATCGGCACGCCCCCGCCGGCCGCGGCCGGCGACCTGGTCTTCGTCACGCTCGACACGCGGACGCCCCACACGATCCCCTTCGAGGGGGCCGACGGCGGCAAGCTTGTCACCTACTGGCTCCGCTGGGTCAGCACCCGCGGCGAGACCGGGCCGTGGAGCGCGGCCGTCGGCGCGACGGTGCCGGGGTAGTCAGTGGTCAGTTGTCAGTTGTCAGTAGTCAGTTGGGGTGGCTCTGCTCCAACTGACTACTGACAACTGACAACTGACCCCGTTAGAATCGCAGTTTCCCCGTTCCCCGCTGGAGATTGCGGTTCCGTGGACCTGAAACGCTTCGTCGCGCCGTTTTCGCCGCCGACTACGACCCTCATCGATTCGCTGCGCTACTGGACCGAGCAGCAGCCGCAGGAAACGGCCTATTACTACACCGACGGCGAGGACCAGGAGCAGGCGCTGACCTACGAGCAGTTCGACCGCCACGCGCGGGCCATCGCGGCCCGGCTCACGGACCTGGGATTGACGGGCCAGCGGGCCTTGCTGCTCTATCCGCAGGGGCTGGAGTTCGTGGTCGCCTGGTTCGGCTGCCTGTATGCCGGCGTGATTGCGGTGCCGGCGTTTCCGCCGCGGCGGAACCGCAATATGGAGCGGATCAAGGCGATCGCCGACGATTGCCAGGCCCAGGCCGCCCTCACCGAGCAGGACGTGCTGGGCCGGATCGAGGACCTGCTGGAAGACGCCCCGAGCCTGAAACAGTTGCACTGGCTGGCGACCGACCGCGTGAGCGACACCGAAGGGGCCGGCTGGAATCCGCCGCGGATCGACCCGGCCTCGCTGGCCATGCTGCAATACACCAGCGGCTCGACGGGCACACCCAAGGGCGTGATGCTCTCGCACGCCAACCTGATGCACAACGTGCAGCTGATCTGCCACTCGTTCGAGGTGCATCGCAAGGGCAGCGGCCTGTCGTGGCTGCCGACGTATCACGACATGGGCCTGGTCGGCGGGACGCTGTTTGCCATGTTCTTCGGCCGGCCCGCGGTGCTGATGAGCCCGATGGCCTTTTTGCAGAAGCCGATCCGCTGGCTCCGCGGGATCACGAAATACGGCACGACGGTCAGCGGCGGGCCGAATTTTGCCTACGACCTGTGCACCGACAAGATCACCGACGATCAGCTCGCCGGCCTGGACCTCAGCGCGTGGGAGGTGGCCTTCAACGGGGCCGAGCCGGTGCGGGCCGAAACGCTGCGGCGGTTCACCGAGCGGTTTGGCCCCTACGGCTTCCGGGCCGAGTCGCACTATCCCTGCTACGGGATGGCCGAGACGACGCTGATCGTCACCGGCAGCTATGCGAACCGGCCGAAAATCGTCCGCTCGTTCGACGCCCGGCAGCTCGACGCCAAGGTCGTCGTGCCCGTGGCGGCCAGCGCGGCCGGCGGGCGGGCCCTCGTCGGCTGCGGTCACGTCCTGCCCGACGAGCACGTGAAAATCGTCAATCCCTTGTCGCGGCGCGAATTGCGGCCGGACAAGATCGGCGAAATCTGGGTGAACAGCCCTAGCGTCGCCCAGGGCTACTGGAACAACCCGGCCGACACCGAGCAGACCTTCCGGGCGCATCTGGCCGGCGACGGCGGCCGGGCGTATTTGCGGACGGGCGATCTGGGCTTCTTCGACCAGGGGGAATTGTTCGTCACCGGCCGGATCAAGGACCTGATCATCGTCCGCGGCGTGAACCGCTATCCGCAGGACATCGAAATGACCGTGGAGCGGGCCAACCCGCGGATTCAGCCGCAAGCGGTGGGGGCGTTCGCGGTCGATCTCGAAGGCCGGGAGCGATTGATCATCGTGGCCGAGGTGGAGCGGACCCGCCGCGACGACTGGAGCGACGTGATCGCCGACGTTCGCAAGGCCGTAACCGCCGAGCACGAGCTGCCGCCGGACGCGGTGATCCTCGTACGGTTCGGATCGGTGCCCAAGACCTCCAGCGGCAAGATCCAGCGGCACGCCTGCCGCGAAGAGTTTTTGGGCGGCTCGCTGCAAATCATTCAGCAGTGGAAGGCCTGGGAAGCCGGCGCGGAGGAGCAGCCCGCGGCCTCCGCTCCGGCAGAATCCGCCGAAGGCAAGTCGCTCGCCGACGTCGATCCCGCCATCGCCCAGATTGTGATGGACCACGTCAGGGCGATCGCCAAGGAGCGGGCCAAGGTGCTCGCGCTGGATTCAAATATCGTCACCGACCTGGGGCTCGATTCGCTCGAGCGGCTGCAGATCGCTAACACGCTGGAAGAGACGTTTGGCGGGCGGTTTCCTGAGGACGTGCTGGCCGAGATCGAGACCGTCCGGGAGGTCGCCGCGGCGATCGCGACCTATATCGGCACCGAGCCGCGCGTGCAGCGGCACGCGGCGGCCGGGCCTACTGCCAATTGGGCCTCAGCAGGCGAGATTCCGCCGGAATGTTACGACTTCAGCCAGATGCCGGAATACAAGCGGCTGAAGCAGACGATGGCGATGCTCGGCTCGACCGGCGTGCCCAACCCGTATTTCCGGGCGCACGAAGGGGCGACCCGCGACATCGCCCGGATCGACGGCCGAGAGCTGATCAGCTTTGCGACGTACAACTACCTGGGCATGTCCGGCGATCCGGAGATCGCCCAGGCCGCGAAGGTGGCGATCGACCAGTTCGGGACCAGCACGTCGGCCAGCCGGCTGGTTTCGGGCGAGAAGACGGTCCACGTCGAGCTGGAGCGCGAGATCGCGCGGTTCCACGGCCTGGAAGATTCGATCTGCTATATCGGCGGCCACTGCACGAACGAATCGACGCTCGGGCACCTGTTCGGCCCCGGCGACCTGATCGTGCACGATTCGCTGGCCCACAACAGCATCATTCAAGGTTCGGTTCTCTCGGGGGCTCGCCGGCGGCCGTTTCCGCACAACGACTGGCGGGCGGTGGACGCATTGCTGGCCGAGGTCCGCCGCGACTACCACCGCGTGGTCATCGCCATCGAAGGCGTTTACAGCATGGACGGCGACTTCCCCGAACTGCCGCCATTCGTCGAAATTAAGAAGCGGCACAAGGCCTTGCTCTTCATCGACGAAGCCCACTCGCTGGGCGTGCTTGGAAAGACGGGTCGCGGCCTGACCGAGCATTACGGCGTCGATCCGCGCGACGTTGATCTCCTGATGGGCACGCTCAGCAAGGCCATGGGCAGCTGCGGCGGCTACATCGCCGGCACCAAGGAGCTGATCGAGTATCTCAAATACACCTCGCCCGGCTTTGTCTTCAGCTGCGGCCTTTCGCCGCCCGGCGCTGCGGCGGCGCTGGCTTCACTACACCTGCTGCAGCGCGACCCCTCGCGGATCGAGCGGCTACAGGCCAATTCGCGGTTGTTTCTGGAGCTGGCCAGGCAGCGCGGGCTGAATACCGGAATGAGCAATAACACGGCCGTGGTGCCGATCATCACCGGCAATTCGTACCACGCGCTGCTTTTGTCGAACGCCCTGTTCGACCGCGGCGTCAGCGTGCAGCCGATCCTGTATCCGGCCGTCGAAGAAGAGAAGGCCCGCCTGCGGTTCTTCATCACTGCCGCGCACACGGAGCAGCAGATTCGCAGCACGGTGGCCGCCGTGGCGGAGGAGATCGAGAAGATCGATCCGCGTTACGTCGCGGGGACGTGAGCATCCATGGGCAACGGGGCTGCCCTACGCCGCTGTCGCCGCCCGGCCGATCAGCTCTTCGTGGATCGACTCCAGGTGCTCCGGCTGGAGGATCGACAGCTCCTCGCCGTACCCCACGAGCAGCGCCAGGTCGCAGAGCCGGTTAATGCGCCGCGGAATGCCCTGCGTCAGTTCGTGAATCGTGGCGAAGGCGGTTTCGCTAAAGATCGGTCGCTTCGCGCCGGCGGCCGACAGGCGGTGCTCGATGTAGCCCCGCGTCTCGGCCGCCGAAAGCCGTGTGAGAATGCACTTGACGGCCAGCCGCTCGTCGAGCTGCGGCCAGCGCTCCGTGGCGACGGCCAGGCCCGTCTGGCCGACCAGCAGAAACGTCGCCAGCGGCCGCCCCTCGTGCTGGAAGTTCGTGAGCAGGCGGATCGACTCGAGGGCTTGCGTCTGGCGGAGCAGGTGAGCCTCGTCGATGACGATGACGGCGTGCCGGCCCTCCGTAGCGCCGCCGCGAAGGGCTTGCTCGATTCGCAGCACGCACTGGTCAACACCAGCCGCCAGAGGCGCGGTTTGCCCCGTCAGTTGATCGGCCAGATAGGCGAGCAATTGCTCGGCCGGCATTTGCGGATAAACGATATGCAATCGCGGCTGGTGAGCGGGGCTGAGCTGCGCCAGGAGCGACTGGGCCACCAGCGTCTTGCCCAGGCCCGATTCGCCGGCTAAGAGCGCCGCCCCGCGGCGGTTCTCCAGAACGTACCGCAGCTTGAGGACCGCTCCCTGCTGCGACTCGGCGGCAAAATGGAAACGCTCGTCGAGCGTATGCTCGAATGGCCGCGCGTCGAGTTGCCAGTAGGCTTCGTACATAGCTCGGGGCGGACTGCATCGCGAGCAATCACGATGAGTATTGCGGTTCCTCTTCCACCACGAAATTCTCCGCGATGCCGACCGCCTCGACGCCGGCGTCGCTAAGGCCGTGACCGATGGCCTCGCTCTCCGCGAGCGTGGCAAACCGCATGTCGCGGACGACGATCGCCGCATCCAGCGGGCACTTCTCGCCAGGCGGAAAAGCAACTTCCTCACCCGGACCGACGGGACCCAAATCGAGAATCAGCAGCTCGAACGTCGCGGCGGCGGCCCGGATCGTCGCGGTCACCCGCGGATCGGCCAGCGACAATCGCGAAGCCGCGCCGGCCGCCTCCAGCGGCAGCGCGGTGACCTGATCGGCCAGCGACTTCACGGCGGCTTCACTGAGCGGAATCTTCCCTAGGGCCGCGTCCTGCCAGCCGTGAGCGATGGCGAGGCCGATCTTGCTGGCCAATTGCGGCCGGGCAAAGTCCGCGTCCATGATCGCCGCCTGCACGCCTGCCTGGGCGGCGACGCGGGCCAGGCAGAGCGCCAGCGTCGTTCGGCCTTCGCCCCGCCGCGTGCCGGTGATCGCCAGCACGCGCAGGCCGTCCTTGACTGCGGCCACGAGCTTTGCGCCGGCGTGGACGAAATAGCTTCCCTCGGCCGACAGCAGTTTCTCGCAGGTCTTCGGCCAGTGAAACCGATCGACTTCCCACAGCGGCGCGACCGACGTAGCGCTGGCGGGCTCGGCCGCTGGCGACTCTACGGGCGCAGCTGCCTCAGCTTGCGTCTGCGGCTCCGGCGGCGTTTCGGCCAGCGTCAACTCGTCCACTGGCTGCGGCTCGGCCGTGAAACGAGCGTGCGGCCGATGAATGGATGCCGCATGCGGCGGATCGACCCGGAAGGCCGGCTCGCCGTTATCGGCATCGTCCAGCGACTTGCCCGCAAACCGCGTACGCTCCGCCTCGTGAAGTTCGAAATCCGCTGCCTCGACCAACGATTCCTCTGCAAACGGTTCAGCAGCCGGCGGCTCGGGGAGCGTGAGCGATTCGAGTCGCACGGCTACCAGGCCGTCCGACCCGGCCTCGTCGAATTCCGCCGGCTCGGCCACTACGACCAGCCCCGCCGCCGATTCAGCCAACGCCCACTGACCGTGAACGGCGATCGGCCGTTCCTCAACAAGTTGGGGAATCGCGTGCGCCTCGTTGAGCGGCGCCGTCTGGGGGGCGGCAATTGGCGCGGGTGGCGGCGCAACAGCCGGCGCGGGCGGCCACTCGATGATCGTCTCCGGCGGCAATTCATCGACTTCTGCCAGCGTAAGCGGCTCACCGACCTCGGGGCGCAGCAGGCCCAGCGGCGCCGGTGCAATCGAATGGGCAATGTGCCGGATGATGACCTTCCGCGCAACCTTCGGCGGAAGCTCGGCATCTGCCGGCGGCGGCACGGGTTGATTGGCCAGCAGCCTGAGCAGCGACCGCTGGACGCTGCGTCGCGGCGAGGTCGGCGGCAACAGTTTGACGTGCGGCTGAGGAATCGCCGCAGCGGACGGCGAGATCCGCGCGGGCAAGTCCACGCGGTAGAGCGAGCCGTCGCGGTAGACCTGTTCGATCGCGCCTGCCGCAACCCGCGCGCCGGCGACCGCCCGCGGCGGCGCACCTCGGCTCGCTACGGCTGCCGCCCGATCGGCCGGCTGATCTTTGGCATAAGCCTTAATAAAGGCCTGGTCCAGAGCGCTCATAGCGAGTTCCGGGGACGGAGTTGAATGGAGGCTGGTACTGCGGCGGGATCGCGCCACCGGGCGGGGCGAAGCTGCCGCCGGGGGCCGGCGAAACCGGTTGGTAGCCTAAGGGCGGACGCTGAGCCGGCTGGAATTGCGTCGGCGATTGCGGCGGCTGGAATTGCGTCGGTGATTGCGGTGGCTGGAACTGGGTAGGCGAGTATGGCGACGGTTGATACGGGGAGTGCGACCACGCTGGCGGCTGCGCGGGCATCGCGGGCGGGGCCGGCACAGCGTGGCCCGGAATGTTCGTGGGCGGGTAGTTCGTTACGGGTGGATGGGTGGTGGGGTAGCTGGCCGCGGGCAACCCGGTCGGCGGAAAGCCCGTGTGCGGGTAGGAGGGTTCCATCGCCGACGCTGTGGCAGCCGCCGGTGCGGCACCTGGTGCAGATGCCGTCGCAGGAGCGGCTGGTGCGGCTGACGCCAGCGGACTGGCGGAATTTGTCGGCGAGCTGTTGGCGAGGGCGTCTTGGCCGCGATCTTGCACGGCAACTCTCGAGTCGGATTTCTTATCCGGAAAGAGGTCGCTCGCGGCCGGCCGGGCGGCAGCGGACGGATTCCTTGCGGCGACCTGCGTTTCTGTGGGTGGAAAGAGTTCGGCTTGTGGGGCGCTGGCCGAGGCGGTCTCGATCAGTTTTGCGGGGCTGCCAGTGGAAGTGGCCGGATTCGGCACCGAGTCGCCGACGAGCGTGGTCGAGGGCTTGCTGTTTGCGGTCGAGCGGGCGCTGTCGCCGGGCTCGATATTCAGTGCCATGTCGGGCGGCTCCTCCACGGCCGGCGGCCGGCGGTTGACCCGGGCGAAATAGATCGTGGCACCGAGTGCCAGCACGAAGACTAGCGCGATGTACTTGCCGTGGGCCGCGAACCATTCTTCGGTGGTGGGCCTCTTGGCCTTGCGCCGCCGCTCGGCTTCGGAGCGCGGCGTTGGCGGCGAGGACTTGGCCGGCTCGCTCGATTTGGAGGCGGCCGCCTCCGGGGCGGCAGGTGGAATGGAAATAGTCGGGGTCTCGATGGGCACCGCTGGGGTCGCGAGCGACAGGTCAGCTGCCGGCGGTGCGACCGCCGTTGCCGCAGCGGGCTCCGCCATTTCGGACAGGGACGCTAGCGAAGGCTCCGCTGGCGGACGCGAAGGGCGCTGCCGGCTGACGTCGAGCAGGTGAAACAGCACCGGCAGCCTAGGGCGCGCTTCACCGGTGGAGGGTTCATTGAGCAGATTCATGTCCCGCGTCCTTTCCCTGCGGCGGCAGCGCGCAATTGGCCTGCGCGGTCCAAGCCGCAAATCCTTTATCGGTAGGGGTTGTATTGATCTTGAGAACTGGGCAAACTTTGCCGCTTTGGCCGCCGGGAAGCGCATGGAAAATGCTTGGCTGCCTAGCTGCAATCGCGGATTGGCGCTCTTCGGGAGAGTTATCGCTCCTTGTTGCCTCGTGCCGTGCGTAAGATGATGTGAGGTTCCCCTTGAAATACCCGTTTCCTCGCATGCCAGCACCCGTCCGCACCAAAGCCTATGAACAGCTCGAGGCGCTCCTTGCCGAGCGAATCCTCGTCCTAGACGGTGCGATGGGGACGATGATCATGCGGCTGGGGCTGGACGAGGCCGCCAAGCGCGGCGAGCGATTTCGCGACCACTGCGAGGGCGATCCCGACATCCAGCTCGTCAATTTCTCGGATCTGCTCTGCCTGACTCGGCCGGACGACATCACGCAGATTCACCGCGAATACCTGGCGGCCGGGGCGGACATCGTCGAGACCAACACCTTCGGGGCCAGCCTGGTCGGCATCCAGGAGTTCCGCTTTCCGCGCGAGATGGTCCGCGAGCTGAACTTTGCTGCCGTGGCCTGCGCCCGCCAGGCGGTGGACGAATTCAATGAGCGGACGCCCGAGCGGCCGCGGTTTGTCGCCGGCTCGATCGGCCCGACGACCAAGCAAATGGCCATCTCGACACGCGTCGATGATCCGGCGTGGCGGGCGATCACCTTCGACCAGATGGTCGATTCGTATTACGACCAAGTCGCGGCGCTCGTTGAGGCCGGCGTCGATATCCTGCTGCCCGAGACGTTCATCGACACGCTCAACCTCAAGGCCTGCCTGTTCGCCATTGAGCGCTGCTTTCAGGAGCGGGGCGTGCGGCTGCCGGTGATGGCGTCGGGCACGTTCGGCGACGGCGGCGGGACGTTTGTCTCCGGCCAGGTGGTCGAGGCCTTTTGGAACGCCGTGAATCACGTGCCGCTATTGACCGTCGGCATGAACTGCGCCCTCGGCCCGGAGACGATGCGGCCGCACATCGAGGAGCTGTCGCACGTCGCGACGGCCCGCGTCCACTGCTATCCCAACGCGGGCCTGCCCGACAAAGTCACCGGGCAATACAACCTGGGCCCCGCCGCGATGGCCCGCCTCGTCGGCGAGTTCATCGAAAATCGCTGGCTGAATATCGTCGGCGGCTGCTGCGGGACCACGCCCGAGCACATCGCGGCCCTGGCGGAAGTCGCCGGCCGCGTGCGCCCCCACGAGCCCGCCGAGCAGCCGCAGTGGCTGCGGCTTTCGGGCACGCTCCCCTTCACGCAGCGGCCAGACAGCAACTTCATCATGGTGGGGGAGCGGACCAACGTCACCGGCAGCAAGGCGTTCGCCCGGCTGATCCGCGACGGCAAATACGAGGAAGCCGTCGAGGTCGCCCGGCAACAGGTCGCGGGCGGGGCCACGATCATCGACGTCAACATGGACGACGCCCTGCTCGACGGCGAGGCGGCGATGACCCGCTTCTTGCGGCTGATCGCGGGCGATCCCGAAGTGCAAAAGGTCCCGGTGATGATCGACAGCTCGAAGTGGAGCGTCATCGAGGCCGGGCTGAAATGCCTGCAAGGCAAAGGCATCGTCAACTCGATCAGCCTCAAGGACGGCGAGGAGGAGTTCCTTCGCCGGGCGGCACTGGTCCGCCGCTACGGTGCGGCGGTGGTCGTAATGGCGTTCGACGAGAACGGCCAGGCCGTTGAGGTTGCCGACAAGGTGCGGATTTGCGAGCGAGCCTTCCGGGTCCTAACCATCAAGGTCGGCTTCCCGGCCGAAGACATCATCTTCGACCCGAATATCCTCACGGTCGCGACCGGCATCGAGGAGCACAACAACTACGCGGTCAACTTCATCGAGGCCACGCGGCTGATCAAGGAGCGCTGCCCGGGCTGCAAGATCAGCGGCGGCGTTAGCAACATCAGCTTTTCCTTCCGCGGCAACGATGTGGTCCGCGAGGCGATGCATTCGGCATTCCTGTATCACGCTATCCGCGCCGGCATGGACATGGGTATCGTCAACGCCGGCCAGCTCGCCCTGTACGAGGAGATTCCGAAAGAGCTGCTGAACCACTGCGAGGACGTGCTGCTCAACCGCCGCCCCGACGCGACGGATCGAATGTTGCAGCTCGCCGAGCGGGTCAAAGGCAAGGGCAAGGCCGCCGCGACCGAGGACCTCGCCTGGCGCGACGCGCCGGTTGAGGAGCGGCTGAAGCACGCACTAATCAAAGGAATCGACAAGTTCATCGAGCAAGACACGGAGGAAGCCCGCCAGCAATATCCCCGCTGCCTGTCGATCATCGAAGGGCCGCTGATGGCCGGCATGCAAGTGGTCGGCGACCTGTTCGGGGCCGGCAAGATGTTCCTGCCGCAGGTCGTCAAGAGCGCCCGCGTGATGAAGAAGGCGGTCGGCTATTTGCTGCCCTTCATGGAAGAGGAAAAACGCTCGGCCGGACTCGCTGCCCAGAAGGCCCGCGGCAAGGTGCTGCTGGCGACGGTCAAAGGCGATGTCCACGACATCGGCAAAAATATCGTCGGCGTGGTGCTCGGCTGCAACAATTACGAAGTGATCGACCTGGGCGTGATGGTGCCGACCGAGAAGATTCTCGACACCGCGACGCAGCAGGGCGTGGACATCGTCGGCTTGTCGGGCCTGATTACGCCCAGCCTCGATGAGATGGTTTACGTGGCCAAGGAAATGCAGCGGCGGCGAATGTGCCTGCCGCTCTTGATCGGCGGGGCGACGACCAGCGCCAAGCACACGGCCGTGAAGATCGCCCCGCAGTACGAGCAGCCGACGGTCCACGTGCTGGACGCCTCGCGGTGCGTGGGCGTGGTCGATAAGCTGCTCAGCCCGCAGCACAAGCCGCAGCTCGACCGCGAGAACCGCAGTCTGCAGCAGCAGCTGGCCGAGTCGTACCGCCAACGCGACGTAAAGCTCGTCCCGCTGGCTCAGGCCCGCGCGCGGCGTTTTCAGACCGATTGGCAAGAGGTCGATATCCCCACGCCCGCCTTCACAGGCATCCGCACGCTCCGCGATTTCCCGCTGGCCGAGATCGCCAAATGCATCGACTGGTCGCCGTTCTTCCTGACCTACGAGATGAAGGGCAAGTACCCGCGGATTTTCGACGACCCCGCCGCCGGACCGCACGCCCGCGCCCTGTTCGAGGAAGCCCAGCAGATGCTCCGCCGAATCATCGACGAACGGCTGCTGACCGCCCACGGCGTCTACGGCTTCTGGCCGGCGAACAGTGACGGAGACGACATCGTTGTGCAGGAGCCAGTAAATCCCAAATCCCCAATCCCAAATCTGAAATTGCACACCCTGCGGCAGCAATGGGAGCGTCAAGGCCAGAAGGATTTTCGCGCGCTGGCCGATTACGTTGCGCCGCTCGGCAGCGGTCGCCAGGACTACGTCGGGGCGTTCGCGGTCACAACGGGCGTCGGGTGTGACGAGCTGTGCGCCCGGTTCGACGCGCGGCACGAGATCGACAATTCGATCCTCGTCAAGGCGTTGGCGGATCGGCTCGCGGAGGCATTTGCCGAATTGCTCCATCAGCGAGCTCGCCGCGACTGGGGTTACGGCCTGGCCGAGCGCTTTTCGAACGATGAGCTGATCGACGAACAGTACCGCGGCATTCGCCCCGCGCCAGGCTATCCCTCGCAACCGGACCATACGGAGAAGAAAACGCTGTTCGACTTGCTCGGCGCGGAAGAGCACACCGGCATCAAATTGACCGAAAGCTACGCCATGTGGCCGGCCGCCAGCGTCTGCGGACTCTATTTCGCGCATCCGCAGGCCCGCTATTTCGCCGTCGACCGCATCACCCGCGAGCAGGTCGAAGATTACGCCCACCGCAAAGGAATGTCGCTCGCGGAAGCCGAGCGCTGGCTGGCCCCGAACCTGGGCTATGAGCCGTAGTCGCAACGGTTAAGATGAATGCGTCCTGGGTGGCAACCGCCACCCATTTTTGTTTGTCCGCCGCCGCACCAATCTGATGCTACTCCTGGGATTTATCAACATATTCGGCCAGCAGGTGGGCTGGCCGGATCTCGCGGTCGTGGCCCTGTTGGTGCTGCTCGAGGGACTGCTCTCGATCGATAACGCCCTGGTGCTGGGCCTCTTGGCCAAGCGGCTGCCCAAGAGCGAGCAGGGCAAGGCCCTGTGGTATGGCCTGGCCGGCGCTTTTGTCTTCCGGTTCCTGGCGGTGCTGCTGGCCAGCCTGCTGCTGCAGTGGACCTTTGCCAAGTTTCTGGGCGGGGCCTATCTCGTCTATATCGCGGTCCGCCACTTGTTCTTCGAGTCCAAGGAAAAGGCCGATGAGAAGATCCAACTCGACGAGCACGGCCATCCGGTCCTGGTCGAGGAAAGAACCGGCGGGCCGCTGACCGACGAACAGGAAGAAGTCGAAATCCGAGGGCGCATGCCGGTCTATATGTCGGCGGAGAGGCGCAAGCAATTCGGCCTGGCGAGCTTCTGGCCCACGGTGCTGGTCATTGAGCTAACCGACATTGCCTTCGCGGTCGATTCGATCCTGGCCGCCATTGCCATGGTCGGCGCACCGCCCCGCGGCCATCCTCCCAACGCGCTGCACCCCAAGCTGTGGGTCGTCATTTTTGGCGGCATCATCGGCCTGATGCTGATGCGAGTCGCCGCCAAGTGGTTCATCTGGCTGCTGGAAAAGTTCCCGCGCTTCGAGCTGTCGGCCTACCTGCTCGTGATCGTGATCGGCCTGAAGCTGCTCGCCGATTGGGGCGTCAATTCCGATTGGAGCTTCGATCGGCCGGAGGTGGTTGCCCAGCAGCTCGAAAAATGGGGCTGGAAAAAGAGCTTTGAGAACTTCGAGAAGCGCCGGCAGGGCTGGGCGCACAGCTACGAACACTGGCTACGAACGAAGTGGCCGCTGGGACTCGAAGCGCAGCACGTGGCCGCCCCGGAGCAGCCCGTGCAGCCAGCGCCGCCTCCCCCGCCAGGAGTGCCCGCCGCTCAGCCGCCGCCCGCAAAGGAAAACGAGCTGCAGAAGCTGTTGCACATTCCGCACGTGCTCAATTTCCACAGCTGGCGGCGGCCGGAGTTCATCCTGTTCTGGGGGCTGATGTTCGTGTGCTTCTGCATCGGCTTTTTGCCCCCGAAGAGAAAGCATTAGCGGGATCGGGGGCGGCACTTGGGCCGCCCTTCTTTCGGGGGTCGTTAGAAGGCGCGACCACAACCGGTTGTGGTTGGGCGGCGGCGAAACACAATCTGTTGTGTTGCGCTTGACAGATACTGAACGGATTGTTACAATTCGCCCGGGCTGCGAGAACCGCCCGGCGACACAAGCCATCCGGATAGGTTGCGTCAGATCGCCACGGAGAGCTCGGATTCAGACAAGTCGCAAGCACGTGGGCGTCCCTGGGCCAATGGAGGTCCGATCCGCTCACCGCCTTCACATTCGGACGAGGCCGGGTGGGTCGCAGCAGCTCAGCCGGCGACCGAACGAGTTCTCTAACACTCATAAATAGTACTTAACGGCCTCTGGGTGCTGGTGACCCAAGTCGCTGGCGCTTCGAGAGTTGCGACCGAAAACTGCGAAAAAAGCCGCGCGCGCCCCTGCCCAACCAGGGGGCCGAGTATTCGGGCCGCGAACTTTGGCGAGCTCTGACTTGCGGCGGCTAAATGTTGCCCGCGGGGCTATATTGCGGTTGCGAGCAAACCATGCGATTCACTCTGTTGGCAACCGCCGTGCTGCTGTCAACCGCGCCACTGCGGGCGACTGAGCCCTCCGCAGCGGCCCAGCGCGGCTACGAGCTGCTCACACAGAAGGCCTATCTGCCGCCGGATTTTGACCAGGAGACGTTCGACAATGTCTGGCGGCAGTGGCCCGAGCCGCTGCGGTCGGAGGCCGAGAAGGCGACGGCGGACGAGCGGCGGCGGATGGCCTTCGAGCGCTACGGCCTGACGCCGCGCCCGGACGATCCCACGCAACCGCTGCAGTACGTCGTCGATCGGCAAGGCTGGACGATGAATTGCTTTGCCTGCCACGGCGGGCTCATTCCCGACGGCAAAGGCGGCACGCAGGTCTGGCCCGGAGCGCCGAACTCGCGGTTTGCCTTGCAGACGCTGACCGAAGAGACGCGCCTGGTGAAAGCGGAGCTAACGAAGCCGCTGTCGCGGATGGATGTCGGCGGCGTGTTCGTACCGCTCGGCTCGACCGACGGCACGACCAATGCCGTGATGTTCGGCGTCGTCCTGATGGGCTTCCGCGACGCGGACCTCGTGTTCCACGCCGACCGGCCGGTCGCCAAACTCACCAACCACGACATGGACGCGCCTCCCTGGTGGCACTTCCGGCGGAAGAAGATGCTCTACATCGACGGCTTCGCCGAAAAAGGGCACCGCGGTCTGATGCAGTTCATGCTCGTCCGGAGCAATGGGCCCGAGAAGTTCCGCGCCTGGGAGCAGGAGTTTCGCGACGTCTTCGCGTACCTCAGCTCTGTGCAGCCGCCCAGGTATCCGTATCGGATCGATCAGCCGCTGGCCGAGCGCGGCCGCGGCGTCTTCAACCGCACCTGCGCCGAGTGCCACGGCACGTACGGCGACGGCGAAGGCTATCCCGAGAAGCTCGTGCCGATCGCCGAAGTCGGCACCGACCGCGTGCGGCTTGACGCGCTCACGCCGGCCCACCGCGACGCCTACGGCCAGAGTTGGTTCGCGGAGTTCGGCAAGAAGGCGAACAAGAGCGATCCGGGCGGCTACGTTGCCCCGCCGCTGGACGGGATTTGGGCCAGCAGCCCTTACTTCCACAACGGCAGCGTGCCCACGCTCTGGCACGTGCTGCACCCGCAGGAGCGGCCTGCCGTTTGGCGGCGGACCGGCGACGAATTCGACTCGACGCGCGTCGGCTGGCAGATCGAAACGTTCGATCGGCTGCCGTCGGACGCGGTCTTCACCGGCTGGAAGAAACGGCAGCACTTCGACACGCACCGCTTTGGCAAGAGCGCCGCCGGCCACGATTTCCCCGACGCCCTGACCGAGGACGAGAAGCGGGCCGTCCTCGAGTATTTGAAAACGCTGTAGCCTGATCGATCGCCGCTAGATCAAGGCCTCCTTAACCAGCGGCGCATCCTCTGCGATCAGCCTGATCGGCCGGTTGCTGGGCGTGTACACGGTCGTGTCAGGATCGATGCCGAGCAAGTGATAGAGCGTGCGCCCAAAGCTTTCGATCTTGTAGAAGTTGTCGGTGACCTGCTCGCCGAGCTTGTCGGTGGCCCCGACGATGCAGCCGCGCTTGAAGCCGCCGCCCGCAGCCAGCACAAACTGGGCGTAGTCCCAGTGGTCGCGTCCGGCGTTCTTCTCGGTGCCGCACTTGGGCTTGCGGCCCATCTCGCCCAGGGCGAGAACGATCGTCGTGTCCAAGAGGCCCCGCTCGTCGAGATCGTCCAAAAGCGACGAGAGCCCGGCGTCGAACATTGGAATCTGCTGCCGCCCGGCGACGAAATTCTCGCCGTGCCAGTCCCAATAGCCCAGGCTGAAATGCACGATCGGCACGCCCGCCTCAACCAGCCGCCGCGCCAGCAGGAAATGCAGCGGATCGCCGGAGGGATAGCGGTACTTGCTCAGGTGGTGGTCCTTGTAGCGGGCCACCGTTTCGTCGCTCTCCTCGGACAGGTCGAGGGCCGCCCGCAGCTTCGGCGAGCGGAGCATGTCGAACGCCGTCTGCTGGTAGGCGTCGAGGCCGGCGATCAGGGGATCGACGCCGTCTTGCCGACGCAGCCGCTTGTCGAGCGCTTTGAGCAGCTCGGCGTTCTTGGTGAAGGCCGGCAGCTCCAGCTGCGGCGCGAGCATCTTGGCGATGTCGTCCTTCTTCTCCAGCGGGTCGAAGATGAACGGGTTGAACGCCGGGCCGAGGAAGCTGCCGGCGATCGAGTTGCCGATGTGATGATCGATCTTGCCCAGCACGGCAAATGTCGGCAGCTCGGCCGGCCCCGGCCGAAACTTAGCCGCCGCGCTGCCGTACATCGGATATTCGGCGGTGCCGCTGGGCAGCCGCGGATTTCCGGTCAGCCAGTACATTGGCGCCCGGCTGTGGTCGCCGGGCTGATTCATGGTGGTGATCGAGCGGATGATCGTGAATTTGTCCGCTCGCTCGGCCAGCTTGGGCATCAACTCACACACGTCGAGCCCCGACAGCTTCGATTTGATCGGCTTGAATTCGCCGCGATAGTCGGTGGGCGAATCCGGCTTCATGTCGAACATGTCGGTGTGCGGCGGCCCGCCGGCCATCCAGCAGACGATCATGCTCTTGGCCTTCGCCGCCGGCGCGCCGGCCGCCTGGGACTGCGCCCGCAGCATATCCAGCAGGCTCACGCCGCACAGCGATGCCCCGCCGATCCGCAGGAAGTCGCGCCGCGAATGTCGCCGGAAGGTCTGGCAGCCGATCATGTCACGTTCCTTGCCTAATGCTGCAGGATGAACTCACGCGTGTTGAGCAGGCTCCACAATACCGCCTGCAAGCCCTCTTCGGGCGTCGCAGTCGTCGCGAGGTGCTCGCAACAGGCCGAGCACTCTAGCTGGTCGGGCAGCCGCGAGAGCACACTCAAATAGAGCTGCTCGATCCGCTGCTGCGGATCTTCCGTCTCCCGGATCAGCGACGCCACGCGGCCGGACGGATCGGCGACCTTCTGCCGGAC
Organism: Pirellulaceae bacterium; assembly: GCA_035649715.1. GTDB lineage: Bacteria > Planctomycetota > Planctomycetia > Pirellulales > Pirellulaceae > CAYLLN01. The sequence continues at coordinate 11,754 of DASRJB010000026.1, read as the reverse complement.
CCGCGGGTGATTGGCCAGGCTCAGCACCTGTAGCAGCGATGCGTCGCCCTGCCGGGCGCAATCGCATTGCACGGCCGAATTTCGCGGCGGCCGCCCGAACTGCTCAAGCATGAATGTCACGAATCCGTTCCGCGGCTTGTACGGAATCTCCACTGTGGACATGCCGTCCGGCCAATGGTCGTAGCGCATGTCGAGGTTTTCCCGGGTCCCAGTCGCCTGATTCAGGACGTCGAGCAGCACTTCCGCGGGCAACCGGCGGGGATAGAAACAGGCGTAGTTCGCCCGGTCGGCGGCGCTGGCGGCGGCCGGCAAGCTGCACTGCTGATAGGTGCGGCTGCAGAGGATCGCGCGGTGCAGACGGCGGAGATCGAAGCCGCCGGCGACAAACTCGCGCCACAGGTCGTCGAGCAGCGCCGGGTGCGTAGCCGGGTTGTGTGGCGAGAGATCGTCGGGCGGGTTGACGATGCCGCGGCCGAAATAGTGCGCCCAAACGCGGTTGACGATCGCCTTGGCGAAGAACGGATTGTCGGGCCGCCGGAGCCACTCGACGACCTTGGCCCGCGGATCTTCGCCCTCGCCCAGGGCAACAGGCTCGCGCTCGCCTGGCAGACGGAAAGTTTGCGAGGTCTGTGTGCCCAGCGGGCTGGTGACCTTGGCAAAGCGAGGCGACTTCTCATCACCGGCCTGATGCATGATCTGGCTGTGGACGATCCGTTTGGGGATCGCGTCGGTCAGCAGCTTGCTCCGCTGGTCTTTCTCGCGAATCTCGCGCTGCAGCTGATCGTTCTCGGCGATAGTGGTCTGCAGAGAATCAAGCTGCTGTTGCATTTCGGACAGCGCCGCCGCCTCGCCGCCCTTCTGGATTTCGTTCTTGAGGCGGTTGATCTCGGGCTGGGCCTGCTTGGCCTTTTCCGCGAGCTCCTTGCCGCGGCCTTCTTTCAGCTGTTTGACTTCCTCGGCGAGCTTTTTGCCCTCCTGCTCAAAACCTTTTGCGAGCTGGCTCTCGTCGGGATACCGCTTGTCGTTCTCGCCCTGGAAGCCGACGGCCCGCACGCCCATGAAGAAATTGGCGAAGCTGAGCAGGTCGTCCTGTTGCCAGACGTCGTGCGGATGACGGTGGCACTGGGCGCACTCCAGCCGCAGCCCGAGAAACGCGTGGGCAACCTGCAGTGTGCCCGGAACGCCGACCGCGTCCTTCCGCTGCCAATAGGCGTCGAGCGTCTGCCGCCGGGAATAGAGGTCCAGGTCCTTTCGCGGCGTCGCATAGCCCTCGGCCAGCGCAACGACTTCGGCCGACCACTCTTCCAGACTACGCCCCTCGCGGCTGGTGGCCGTCAGGATGCGGGCCGCGAATTCGTCGTAGGGCGTGTTCTCGGCGAGGCGGGCCCGAATCCAGGCTTGAAACCGCGGCGCTTCGTGCTGCTCGTCGAGCCCGTCGGCATAGACCCCGAAATCGGTGGCCTTCAGGAGATCGCAGAATTTCAGCGTCCAAAGGGCGGCATGGCCCGGCTCGGCCAGCAGCTGGTCGATCTTCCGCTCGCGCTTATCAGGACTCGTGTCGGCCAGGAATTCGCGGACCTCTTCGGCCGTCGGCAGTTGCCCGGTGACATCGAGCCGCGCCCGCCGCAGGAACGTCGCGTCGTCGGCCAATTCCGCCGGCGGCAAGTTCAGTCGCCGGAGCTTCGCCAGGATGTGGCCGTCGATAGCACTCGGCGGATCGGGCAGGGCAAGCTGCCCGCCGCCCTCGCGCGCCACGACGACGAGCGACACCGCCGGATCGGCCCGAAAGCGGGCCACGAGCGCCGTATCGCCGACGCCCTGCGCTTGCGCGCGGCCCACAGCATCGACGGTTGCGACGCCGGCGTCGAGTGACGCGAACGAGGCCAGCGCGGTAACGTCTTCCGTGCTACCGTCGGCGAATTTCGCCGCGAGCCGCAGCTCGTACTTTTCGACGGCCCGGGCAGCCTGCTCGCGTGGCGTCACTTCGAGCGATACCAGCTGCGACGCCCCGACATCGTCGGCCACGGCGCCGGCGGCAAGCCAATTCCGCAGCACCCGGTATTCCAGGCTGCCGGCTTCCATCCGCCGCCCGCCACCGTGGGGCAGCCTGCCGGTCGCCTTGAGCAGCAGCAGGCTCTGCTCGACATCGAGCAGGTTCACGCGCCGGCCGCTCGCCTGCCGCACAATCTGGTCGTAGTCGTCTTCCGGCCTGGCACCGAACAGCGACAGGCGAAAGCCATTTTTGCCCTGCACCGCGCCGTGGCAGGAGCCGCTGTTGCAACCCAACCGGCTAAAGACGGCGACGACGTGGCGGCTGAAGCGGGGCGATTCGGCTGGTGACTGGCCACGCGCGGCAGTGCCGCCGGCGGTGATGATTGCTGCGAGGAGTAGGAAGTGTATGTGGCGCATCGCCAGCGTGTTCTTCGGCCAAGTGGTCCCATCAACATAACCCGATGGGTCTGGCTCGGCAACGGATTTGGTGGGGCGGACAATCTTATCTGCGTTGGCGGGCTGAAAGCCTGGGCCGCGGCTTCGTGGGAGCCTCGGCCTCCCGTTAGACCGTCACCGGAATTTCCGCGGTGACGCTCACCACGATGCTCTTGAACGCCGGCGTGCGCGAATGCGGGTCGGCGTGGCGGGGCACGAGTACGTTGGCCTCGGGATAGTACATCAGCGCGTTGCCGGCGCGGATTTCCGGGAACGAGCGGGCGAGGATGCCCCGCAGCTCTCCTGCGGCGCTGGAAACGGTGACCCGCTGGTTCTCGGTGAGATTCAGCCGCCGCAGATCTTCCGGATGCAGCAGGATTACGTCGCGCCGCTCCTGCCCGCGATACAGATCTTCGTCCTCGTAGACGACCGTATTGAATTGACCCTCGCTGCGGACCGTCATCAGCCGCAGAGTGTTCTCGCCGCCGGCCAACTCCGGCAACTCGTGAAGGTGCAGGATCGCCTTTCCGTCGGCTGTGGCAAATTTCGGCTGATGGAACGTCCGGCCGGGAATGTGGAATTCTTGCTTCGTGCGGTCGATCTGGGCGAGCTGCGCAAATCCGGGCACGACCTTGGCGATTGCCTGGCGGATCTTGCCGGTGCTGCGCATGCTGGCCCAGTCGATAGTAGCCCTCGCGCTCCGCGTGAGGTCCGCATCTCGCGGAGCCGACCCGCCAGGCGGGTACCCCGGACTACTGTCGAGCACCCGCTCGCCCATTTCCGCGATGATCTCGACCTCACTCCGCGGGCCGGCGTGCCGCCGCGGGCCGCCGTCGGAGAGGCGGATGTAGTTGAACATCGATTCCTGCGTCGTCGGCTGCGGCTCTTCGTCGCGGGCCAGCACGGGCAAAATGATCGTCTCCCGCGCCAGGCCATGGGCGTGACCGATGTTGAGCGTCGTGTTGAGATAGACGATTTGGTCGAGCCGGCCGAGGGCCTCCCCGGCGAACGCCGCGTCGGGATTGCTGCCATACAGGTTGCCCCCGAGGCAGAAGCCCGCCTTCAGCCGGCCGGCGTGCGCCTCTTCGATGCAGCCGAGCGTGTCGAGGCCGGGAGTCGTCGGCAGCTTGACGGCCAACTCGCGCTCCAGAGCGTCGAACACTGCTTGCTTGAGCTGCGGCGTGACACCGACCGAGCCGATCCCCTGCACGTTGCTGTGGCCGCGAATCGGCATCAGCCCGGCGCGCGGCCGGCCGACCATGCCGCGCATCAGCGCCAGGTTGGCGATCGCCTGCACGTTGGCCACTCCATGGGCGTGGTGCGTGATTCCCATCGTCCAGCTAAACACCACGTCTTTCGCGGCGGCATAGCGCTCGGCGATCTGGTCAATTTCGGCCTGCTCGACGCCCGATTTGGCGTGAATCCCGGCCCACGGGATCTGCCGCAGGTGCGCCAGCCACTGTTCCGCGTGCCGGCAATGCTCCTGCAAAAACGCCTCGTCCTGAGCCCCCATCTCGTCGATCCGCTTGGCGATGCCCGTCATCAGCGCCAAGTCACCACCGATGTGCGGCTGCACGTAGAGCGTGGCGATCTTGGTTCCAAATAGCAGGCTCCAGGGATCGGACGGCACGCGGAAATTGACGAGGCCCGTCTCAATCACGGGATTGATGACGATGACCTCGCCCCGGCGGCGGACGTTCTTCAGCGTCGTCATCAGCCGCGGATGGTTGCTGGCGGGATTGCCGCCGATCAGGAAGACCAGGTCCGCGTGCTCGACGTCTTCCAGCGTGACGGTCGCCGTCCCGGTGCCCAGCGACGACGAAAGGCCGACGCCGCTGGCCTGATGGCAGAAGTAGCTGCAGTTGTTGACGTTGTTGGTCCCGTACAGCCGGGCGAAGAGCTGCAGCAGGAAGCCCGCCTCGTTGCTCGAGCGGCCGCTGAAATACCAGAAGGTTTCATCGGGCGCTGTCCCCGTCAGTTTGGCGACAATGCGGCCCAGTGCGTCATCCCATTCGATCGGCCGGTAGTATTGGGACCCGTTTTCGAGCAGCACCGGCTGCACGAGGCGGCCGCACGACTCCAGTTCGCGCGGCGAGAAGGCTTGCAGCTGCGGGACCGAGTACGTGCTCCAGAACTCGGGCTTGATTGCGCCCTGCATGTCGGCGGCCATTGCCTGCAGCGACTTTTTGCAGACCTCGGGGAAGCTGCCGGCCTCATTCACCATGCCGCCCTTCTGGCCGCCCATGCCCAGCGCACAGGTCTTGCAGGCGTTCTTGCTGCGCATCGCCTTCCAGAGGCCCCACAGGCCGCCCATTTGGCGCGACTTCTGGAGCGAATAGAGGATCGCCCGCCAACCACCGCCGCTTTTGATGCGTTTCATCTCGCTAACGCTTCGCGCTCGGGTCCAGCCGCTCCAGCGCTTCGCTCGCGGCTCGCTTCACCTTGTTGCGCTCGATCTGAATGTTTTCGAGCGGCGATTTGGAGAGCCTGACCAGCGATTCCTTCAAGCGCGACAGATCGGCCTGGGGATTCCGCTCGGCCAGGATCAGCGTGCCTTTGACACCGTTGAGCAGCACGGTCGTCCGCTTGCGGGCCTGGTCGTCCTTATAGCGCTCGTCGCGAATAGCCACCTCGTTTTCCGGGTCGAGCATTTCCTTCAAGACCCGCTCGCACTCGGCGTCCCCCGCGCGGGCCAGGCCGGTCGCGGCGTTGTAGCGGGCGTTGGGATAGGTGTCATAGAGCATCGCCTTCAGCCGGTTCGTCGCCTCCTCGCCGCCGACGACGCCCAAGGCATACGCGGCCACGGCCCTCAATTCGGCGTGCGGGCGATAGATCGTGCGCTTGCCGTCCTTTTCCGGAACTGGCGGAGCCGCAGCGATCTCCTCGCCGCTCTCCTGCGCCTCGGAAGCGGCCAGGAGCACTGGCAGCACCTTTTTCGGCAGAGCGGGATCGTCCATGAATTCCGGGCCGCAGTTGTCGGCCAGAGTCGCAATCGCCTCGATTGCGCTGTAGCGGACTTCGATTTCGACCGGCTTGCCTTCTTGCGTCGCCGCCCGCAACAGCACATCGAGCGCCGTCGGCACGCTGAATGACCCCAGGGCCCGGCAGAGGTACATCCGCCGCATCACGCGCTGCTGGTTCTCCTTGACCGTACCTTCGAGCGGCTCGTTCAGGTCGCGGTTCAGGAAACTGGCCAGCTTGGCCGCCGTGGTCGCATCGCGGCGCAAGCTGTCGTACTTCTGGTCGGGGCTGCGGAGCAAGTCGGCCAGTTCATACGACCGCTGCCAGCTGGCCTCGTCCCCCCACTGGATCGACTCGGCCAGCTTTGCCGGATCATCGCGGCCCATGCTGGCCATCCAGCTGAACATCAGCCACAGCACGACCACAATCGAGACGATCAAGAGCGGAATCAAAAAGAGCTGTAAAATGAACGTTCCGCTCGGCGCCTCGACCGGCGGCAGCGACGGATGGACTGGTGATGCCGCGGCGGGCAGCCGCGGACCCTCAGGCGGGGTGGGAGCGGCGGATGAAAGCGACATAAGAACTCCGGCTGCAGCAGATACGAATTCAGTGTAAGTTTGGGGTATCGGGCGTCAACGGGACGTTGGTGGGCGGGAAGGCAACGTAAGTCGAATTGCCATCTTGGTTTGGGCGGTCGGCGGGCCGTCCGGCCACCTCGTGAGATCCCCCTCGGCACGAGGCTCGCATGCACCCATCGCCCATGCTATTGCTCGACTTGACGCTGCCCACGGCGGCCGAGAACGTCGCACTCGACGAGGCTTTGCTCGACGCGGCCGAAGCCGGTGAGATCGACGATGAAATCCTGCGACTGTGGGAGGCTCCCGCCCCGCTGGTGGTGGTCGGCCGCTCATCCCGCGTGACAGCCGAAGTGAATTTGGACGCCTGCAGGGTCGCCCACGTGCCCGTCCTGCGCCGCTCCAGCGGCGGGGCCGCGATCGTTGCGGGGCCCGGCTGCCTGATGTATGCGGTGGTGCTCCGCTATGCCGGCCGCGAACACCTGCGGTTGCTCGATGAAGCCCACCGGCACGTGCTTTCGGCGCTGGCAGCCGCTCTGTCGACGCTGGTCGCCAACGTGCAGCCCCTCGGCACGAGCGACCTGGCCCTGGGTTGGCGAAAATTCTCGGGGAATAGCGTTCGCTGCAAGCGCGACCACCTGCTCTATCATGGCACGCTGCTTTACGACTTCGATCTGACGGTGGTGGAGCGACTGCTCTTGATGCCGCCCCGCGAGCCGGAATATCGCCGCGGCCGCCAGCACGGCGAGTTTCTTACCAACCTTGGCATTCCCGCACAGGTCCTCCGCAGCGTCCTGGCCCGCGGCTTCGCTGCGCACAAGCCGCTCGTCGATTGGCCCCGCGAGCGGACCGCGGGCCTGGTAAGGGAGCGCTATGCGTGCGACGCGTGGAACCTGGAGCGCTGAGCGGGTTTGCCTGTGACCGCGCCTTCCAGCGCGAGCATGCGCCGTTTCAGATTGACCCCGTCCCGAGCGGAGAATCCCCCTAGCGAACCGCCCGCGCCGACAACGCGGTGGCAAGGCACGATGATCGGAAAGCGGTTTCTGGCCATCACGCTGCCGACGGCCCGCGCCGCTCCGGGAGCTCCGGCAAGTTGAGCCAACTCGCCGTACGTCCGGACCTTGCCGCGGCCGATCTTGCGGCAGGCCTTCACCACACGGCCCTGAAACGCCGAGAGGTGCGAGAGGTCGAGCGGCACGTCGTCGAAGAGCTCAGCGCGTCCGGCAGCGAACGACTGCAACCTGCCGGCGAGTTCCGCGACCCACTTGGGAGGGTCAGCCCGCTCGGCATCAGCTTCGTCAGCAGCGAGCGATGCCGCAGCCGCGGCGGCCGAGGGATGCCCAAACGTGAACCTGCACAGCCGCTCGCCGCTCCAGCAGAGAGCCATCCAGCCCAGGTCGCTGGGGAACACGTGAGACTGTGGCGTGGCCTTGCTCATGGAAAACGGATCCCGATATCTCAACAAGTGGCCGCCGCCGCTGGCCGGCGGCTGCTTTGACCGAAATAGCGCAGCTGCTTATACTGACATTGTACAAACGTTCGCGGGCCCTAGAAGGAGCCAGGCACGACCATGAAGGAAGGCCGATCACGTTCGAGTCGCTATCATTCGTACTGCGACGACTACTACGTGAACATGAACCTCAATACGGAGATGGAGCTGCCGCAGTCGCGCGAGACGGTGCTGCACTTTTTCGAGCAAGTCAAAAAGACCTATCCCGGAATGAAGAACTTCTACAGCCGCGAGCGGGGCGAGTTCGTGCTGGAGGAAGACAAGGATAAGGGCGATTACCGCTGGGCCAGCATCGAAAACCGGCGGGTCTCGTCGGGGTACGTGAACCCGCCGACGGTCGAGGAGGCCCTCAAGCAGCATTCCCTCGTCCTCGACAAGATCCCGTACATGCTATCAGTCAGCCCGCTCGACTGCGAGTCGCTGAACGTCATGTACGGATTCGACTACACCTATCGCGGCAACCACAACCAGCTCCTTGTCGATGCCCTCGGCGTGCAGCCGGCGTTCGAGAAGATGACGGAGATTCCCGGCGCGTCCATCCTCTCCAACGAGCCGTCGATACAGTTCGCCCTGGACGAGGAATGCCGCACGCAGTGCCGCCTGAGCATCGAGGCCCGCACCAGCGCCTACCACGTGCGGATGAAGGAATTCCCCGAGGAGCAGCTCAGCGTCTATTTCACGGCCCGCCGCTACGGCAGCTTGGACGGCGAGGAATCGTTCGTCGAAGCGATGCGGAAGCTGGCAGATATTTGCCGCGAGGTCATCGACGGCTACGTCGTGGAGAACGTCCTGCGGCCGCTCCAGCAGACGATTGCCATCTCGTAGTACGGTCAACTACGACGACAAGCTCGAGGCCCGCTCCACTTCCGTGGCCGACATCTCTTCCGTCGGCACGCTCAGCTCGGTGCCCTCGCGCGCCAGCCGGGCGGCGGCCCGGTTGAATTCGTTGGCCAGCCCGCGCCAGAAATCGTCGTCGCGGAAGTTCAGCGGCTGGGCTGGGCGGCCCTCGGCCAGCTCGTTCAGGCCCGTCCGCAGGCGCACGACCGGACCGACGAAGCGATTGCTCATACGCAGCACGTCGAACATCACGATCGGCAGCATGATCAGCGAGGCGACGAGCGCCGGGCCGTAGCGGAAATAAAACTCGGTCGTCAGGTCCACGAACCGCCGCGGCGGCCCAGTCAGTGCGTTCCAGCAAAGCACCATCAGGCTGATGGAAATCAAGCAGAACAGCCAGTAACTGGCCGTCCGCAACAGGAGCGCCCCTTGGACCTCGCGGTCGATGAAGAGGAAGGCGCGGCGGTTGGAATTCATCGCAGGTGCTCCCTGGAATCTGACTGGCGGGCGATCCACTACGACAAAGTAGCTCATAAATTGCGCGCGGAAATGGCACCGAGGCGGGCCGTCCGGTTGTATGGGCTGGCGCAAATCTCCGGCCGTCACCAGAGAGCTCCGCCCCCGCTAACGGTGGGCGTGATTAACGGTGGCGCTGTGCTGGTAAATTGAGGGCATGCGTTTTTTCACCTTGCTGGGCAGGGCGCTCGCGCTGCGCTGCCCACTATGCGGGCGGGGCCGGCTATTCCGTGGCTGGTTCGCCATGCACGAGAAATGTCCCGAGTGCGGCGCTTCCTTGGAGCGCGAGCCGGGCTTTTTTCTGGGCTCGATCTACATCAACTACGGACTGACCGGCCTGATCGCCGTCGTGGCGGCGCTGGTGCTGCGGTTCCGCTACGGCGTGCCGCAGAATCCGCTGCTCGTCGGCGGAATGGCATTCACGGTGGTCTTTCCGCTGCTGGTCTTCCCTTGGGCCCGCAGCCTGTGGCTCGGCTTCGACCAGTGGCGCGATCCGCGCGAAGGAGAGATCGGTACGCGCTAGGAGTTCGAGGGAACCGCCGTTTGCCGCGCCCTCGCCCGCCGGACTTCCCAGTAGAAATAGGCGCAGAGACTGCCGAAGATCAGCGGCGGCATCGAGAGCATGAACAGGATGCTGTAGGCATAGCCGCGGGCCAGGTTCGCCGTGGCCGGGTCGTGCGACAACGCGTCTTTGCAAGTCGGACAGCCCAGAGCCGCCCCGCTGCACAGCGCCAGCAAGAGCAGGCCGAGCGCGAATGTCTGAAGCAGGGCGGCTGGTTTCATTGTCCGTATTTTATCGGCCGCTCAGTGCGGTGGATAGAGTTGATAACGCATCACATAGACGATGACGCCGCTGATTGACACGAAGAGCCAGATTGGAAACGTCCACCAACTCAGCCTGCGGTGCGCCTTCCGCCAGTCGGCCAGGCCCAGAGCGATGCTCCCCATCGCCAGAAAGGGTACGGCGGCCGCCAGGATCACGTGCGGGATCAGCACGCCGAGGTAGATCGCCCGGGCGACCGGGTACTCGGCTGGAAAGAGGTGGCTGCCGTACGGCAGCTTGACGACGTACTTGAGATACCAGTGATGCGTCAGATAGCTCGCCAGAAAGAGAATCGACACGGCAAAACAGGCGAGCATTGTCCATTTGTGGGCTGCCTCGCGGCGCTGCTTGATCAGGATGAATCCGGCGACCAGCAGCACCGTCGCCAGGGCGTTCAGCGCAGCGTTGAGGTGCGGCAGGAGTGGAGCCAATTCGGTCATGGCGATGCCGACGCCTCCGGAGCCCGCCGGAACTTTGCCGGCGGCTCGGTCTCGGCGAGTAGCTGATCGACCAGCATGCGCAGTTGCGTCATCTGGGCATAGTCGTTCCAGGCGAACGCGCCGCGAACATTGCCCCATTTGTCCGCCACGATGAGCCGCTCGGAATGAGTTGGACCCTCCTTCGACCGGCCGAGGGACACGTCGAACATCTCCTGCCCCAACCGCTCGATGTAGCTCGCGCGGCCGGTAAGAAACAGCCACTGATTGCGGTCGGCGCCGAGATTTTCCGCATATTCGCGGAGCCGCTGAGGGCTGTCGTTATCGGGATCGCAGGTTATGCTGAGAAAAACCACGTCCTTGCCAATGTAGCCCTGCTGGATGTTCTGCACGTTCCGGTTCTGCTGCAGGCAGGTGCCGGGACACGACGCGAAAAAGAAGTTCGTCACGCGCACCTTCCCCTCGAAGTCTTTCCACTGCACTTCCTTCCCGCTTCGCTCGACCAGCGTGAAGCCGGTCATCCAGTCTGTTGCTCCGTCGGGCGGCAGCCGCTGGTATTCCGGATCGGGCTCGCGGGCAGTGCCCGAGCGGCTGCCGCCGTCGTGCATCCCCGCAATCACGCGGTAACCCATCACCGTGGCCAGCGCTCCGCTGGCCAGAAACGCTGCCAACAGCGTGTAGAAAATCGTCCGATTCATTGCAAGTCTCCCGCGGTGCGTTCGCGGCTGATCCACACGGCCAGCCCGAAGGCCACCGCGGCGAAAACAATCGTCACCAGCCAGCTCGCCGCAAGTCCTGGCACCCACGCGCCGGGATATTCGGCCGCCGGGGCCAGCAGCCGGCGGACGCCGCCGACAGCGTAGCTGAGCGGATTCGCCCGCATGGCGGCGTGCAGCAGCCACGCACTCCACGAGGCGTCAGCGGCCACAGCGGGCGCGGGAAAGAACCCGCCCGACAGCAACCACAGCGGCATCAGCACCAGGTTCATGACCGCGTGAAAGCCCTGCGAGCTGTCGGTCTTCCAGGCGAAGAACGTGCCCAAGCTCGTCAGCGCCGCCGCCGCCACGGCCAGGAGCAGCACCAGCTGCGCAGCGCCGACCAGCGACAGGTCTATAGGTAACGTTAGACCCAGCAGCAGGAAGATCAACCCCTGGACCACGGCGACAAAAGTTCCACCCAGCACCTTGCCCAGAATCATCGCCCACCGCGGGATCGGCGCGACGAGCACGCCCTGCAAAAAACCCTCGCGGCGGTCCTCTATGATCGAAATCGACGAGAATATCGCGGTGAACATCACGATCAGCAGCAGGCTGCCCGGGAAGAAGTACGTGAGAAAACTCTGCTCGCTGCCGCTCGCGCCGATCCGGAACGACCGCGACAGCCCTGCGCCGAACAGCAGCCAAAACACCAGCGGAGTGCCGATCGAACCAACGATCCGGCTGCGCTGCCGGAAGAACCGGACGATCTCGCGCCAGGCAAGGGCGCGGGCGGCCGTGAGGGCGTTGGGTTGATCGGAGTGCATTGGTGGTGCTATTTCAGATTGCAGATTTCAGTTTTAGATTGGCACGAGATTCATTTGGTTCGTAAATCTGAAATCTGAAATCCTAAATCTGAAATCGATGTCCCGTACGAATGATGAATACGTCCTCCAGCGTCGGCTTGCCCAGG
>DASRJB010000025.1:0-3478 GCA_035649715.1 Pirellulaceae bacterium | reverse complement strand
TCCAGGTCCGGCGGAAAGCCGCGCTTCAGCTCTTCCATCCGCGTGCCGATCGCCTCGGCGGTCTTCAGGGCGTTGCTGCCCGGCTGCTGGAAGATGCCCAGGCCGATCGAGGGCTCGCCGTCGAGGCTGCACGACGTGTCTTCGACTTTCGCGCCGAGCTGGATGCCGCCGAACTTCCGCCCGTGCTCGTCGGTGCGGACGTCGGTCACGACGTCCCGCAGCCGCGTCAGCTGGCCTTCGTCGCCGGACTTCACGACGATCGAGCCGAACTCCTCCGGGCCGGTCAGGCGGCCGAGCGTGCTGAGCGTGTATTGAAAGGCCTGCCCCTGCGGCACCGGCGGACGGCCGAGGGCGCCGGCGGCGACCTGCACGTTCTGCTCGCGGAGGGCGTTGGCGATGTCGCTGGCCGACAGGTCGCGGGCGGCCATCTTCTCGGGGTCGAGCCAGACCCGCATGCTGTAGTCGAGCTGCCCGAGGTAGGTCACGTCACCGACGCCCTTGATCTGGGCCAGCTCGTCGCGAATCTGGATCGTCGCGTAGTTGCTCAGGTAGAGCTGGTCGTAGCTGCCGCCGGGCGAAATCAGGTTGACGACGAGCAGAATGTTCGGCGACTTCTTCTTCACGCTCACGCCGGTCTGCTTTACTTCCGGGGGCAGCGAAGGCAGCGCCAGGTTGACGCGGTTCTGCACGAGCACCTGGGCCATGTCGAGGTTCGTCCCGACCTCGAACGTGACCGTCAAGTTGTAGCCGCCGTCATTCGTGCTCTGCGAGCTCATGTAGAGCATGTTCTCGACGCCGACTACCTGCTGCTCGATCGGAGCGGCGACGGTCTCGGCGACGACCCGCGAGCTCGCCCCGGGATAGGTGCAGCTGACCTGCACCGTCGGCGGCGTGATCTCGGGATACTGCGCCACCGAGAGCACGAACACGGCGATCCCGCCGGCGAGCGTGATGATCACCGAGATGACCGCCGCGAAGATCGGGCGGTCGATGAAAAACTTGGCCACGTGTTTTCAGCGTTCTTGCGAGTTTCGCGGCTCGGTATTCGCCGGCGAAGCCTTCCCTGGATTTCCCTTGGTCGCTGGCGCCGGTGTCACTGGCTTGCGGACGGTCGTCGGCGCTTTCGCGGGCGGCATGGTCGAAGGAGGCAAACTGGCCTGGGCCGTCTCGGCCTCGACCTTCTGGTCGGGCTTCACGCGCTGCAGGCCCTTCACAATCACGCGCTCGCCCGCTTGCAGGCCGGACGTGATGATCCGCATTTCACCCCGCTCCGGGCCCAGCTCGACGTTTCGCCGCTTGGCCGTGCCGTCGTCGCCGACGACATACACAAACTTGATGCTCTGGTCGGTCGCCAGGGCCTGCTCGGGAATGAGCATCGCCTGGTAGGGCTTGCTGACGGGTATGCGGACCCGCACGAACAGGCCGCTGGCCAACTCCCGGCTCTCGTTGGCAAACACGCCTCGCAGCCGGGCGGTGCCGGTGCTGGGATTAACCTCCGTCTCGACGAAGTCGAGCTTCCCAGTGTGCGGGAAGTCCTTCTCGTCGGCCAGCTGCAGCGAGCAGGCAATCCCCGCATCCCGCAAGCTGCCCGGCGCGGTTCGCGACTCGGACCTCATTCGCATGTACCGCAGCAGCGACCGCTCATCAACGTCGAAATAGACATACATCGGCTGCTCGTTGACGATCTTCGTCAGCAGCGTGCCCGAGCCGGTCCCGCCGGTGAGCAGGTTGCCCTTGCTGACCATGGCCCGGTCGATGCGGCCGTTGATCGGGGCCTTGATCTCGGTGTACTTCAGATCGACCGCGGTGCGGTCGGCGTCGGCCCGGGCTGCGGAGATCGCCGCTTCCGACGACTTCACGGCCGCCAGCGACTCCTCATATTCCTCCCGGGTGACGGCGTTGGTCTTGACCAGCACTTCGTTGCGGGCATGTTTGGCCTTGGCCAAGGCGAGAGTGGCGTCGTTCAGGGCTATTCGCGATACCGACTGCTGATGGATCGCCTTGTATTCGTCCGGTTCGATCGTGAACAGCACCTTGCCTTCGGTGACGGAGTCGCCGTCCTGAAATTCGATCGTCTTGAGGAAGCCAAAGACGCGAGAGCGGACCTCGACGATCTCGGAAGCTTCGGTCTTGCCGATATACTCGTCGGCATCCAGGGTCTCCTGCGAAACGACGGGCATCACGGTGACCTTGGGAACGGGCAGCGACGACGACGCCGGCGCCGCGCTGCCGCAACCGGAGCCGGCGAACAGGATCAACGCGCCCGCCAAGCCTCCGCACGCCAGCCAGCGAACCTGAATCGTATTCATGGAAAGTCCTCCGCAAATCAGCGGCTTTTGACGAATTTCAGCCCCGGATCGCCGGGCGGCGCACCGAGCAGCGCAAAGCTGAAGCTGCCGGCTTGCGGCCGGGTCACCTCCGCCAGCATCGTGCCGCCGCTTTCCGGTTCCATCGCCAGCACATTGCCGTCCACGGCATACACGCCCTTGACCGTCTCGGTCTTGCCCTTCTGAGCAAAGCTCCAGGTAAAGTTTCCGTCCTGCGACAGGCTCAGGTCGAACTTTGTACCGCCTTGCCCCGAGGCGCTCCACGTTCCCACGAGCTCCATCGCCGGAACTGCCGCCGCCGGGGCTGTATTCGGGGCCGGCGTGCTGGGCGCGCCCAAGGCCTCCGGGCCCGCCGTCATCAGGAGCAGCTCCTGGATCAGGTGATCCTGCGGCGTCTGTTTATACAGCACTTGCAGCATCATCGCCGCCGAATTCTTGTCTCCCATCGTGAGATACTGGTAGGCCAGCACGAACCGCGCGTCGGCCGCTTGCGGCTGCTGCCTGACCGCGGCTTCCAGGGCCCGCAGCTGCTTCGTGTAAACTTCGACGCTGGGATACAGGCTGCTGAGGGTCGTCCAATCCCAGCCGGGGCCCACCGACAGCACGCTGTAGAGGCCTGCTGCCGCTTCCTTGTACTTGCCCTGGGCGAACAGCACCAGCGAGCGGAACTCGTGGATGATCGGATCGTTCGGCAGCGCAGCGAGGGCCTTGTTGCTCGCCGCCAGCGCCGCGGCGTAGTCGCCCTGGTAGAAGGCTTGCCGGGCGGCGTCGAAATCGGACATTCCAGGCGTCGGCGTGCCGGCTGGCTGCTCGGTCGGCGTGGCCGGGGCGGTCTCGACCGCGATCGGCTCCGAATAATCGAGCACTACGCCGCTGTCGATCGGATAGGGCTCGCTGTAGTACGGATTGCTGTAGCCCCAGTAGCCGAAGCCGTAGGCCAGGCGGTTGAGGCCCCACATCGTCGTGCCAAAGGCCATTAGCGCGGTGTGCTCGTCCCACATGTGGTGCCACCAGTCGCCGGCGTTGCCCTCCCAGCAGCCGTGATGCCAGTCATCGTGGCGGTCGTAGAAGTCGTCGTAGCGGTCGTGCCAGTCTTCGCGAATGTCGTCTCGGCGGTTCTGAAAATCGTCGCGGTTGGCCAGCCGATCCTG
>DASRJB010000024.1:0-2328 GCA_035649715.1 Pirellulaceae bacterium | reverse complement strand
CGGCCGCCGGCTGGCGCTGTAGCGCCAGCGCGAATGCTCGCTGCACCTGACGTTCGACGTCGCTGCCGATCTCCGCGTCGATCCGTTTGGCAAAAATCTCCGACTGCTGGACCATGAACGCGCTGTTGAGCAGGTTGAGCGCCTGGAGCGGCGTTGTCGAACGGGTGCGCTTGGGAGCGACCTGGCCCGCGTCGGGGCAGTCGAAGGCGCCGAACGTGTCGTCGAGCTGCATCCGCGGCTTGGTCTGGTACACCATTCGCCGCCACTGGTCCGTCCCAAAATCCTTGCGGCTCGTATAGACTTTGACGTAGTTCGTGTTGGGCTCGAACAGGTCAAAGCCGGGCCCGCCCATACGCAAATTGAGATTGCCGCTGACCGCGAGAATCGCGTCGCGCAGGGGCTCGGCCTCCAGGCGGCGGGCGGGGAAGTGCCAGAGGAGGCGGTTGGCGGAGTCGACTGACGCGGCCAGTCGCGAGTCCCGACCGTGGACTGTGGACTGGGGACCGTGGACTGGTGCCTGTCCGTACACCGCCGAGGCCACGATCCGCCGCTGAATGCGTTTGAGCTCCCAATTGCCGGCGACAAGCTCAGCGGCCAGCCAATCGAGAAGCTCTGGATGCGTCGGCCGCGCGCCGTTGACGCCGAAGTCGCTCGGCGTGCTGACAATCCCTTCGCCAAAGTGCCACTGCCAGAGTCGGTTGACGATGACCCGAGCGCTAAGCGGGTTTTCCTGAGCGACAATCCAATCCGCCAGCGCCTGCCGGCGCTGCTGCTCGGAAAGTTCGGCCGATAGCGCTGCCGGAGTGCCGATTTGCGTCAATGTCCCCGGCTCGATCGCCTCGCGCGGCTGCGTGGGATCGCCGCGGTGGAAGCGAAAGGTCTTCTCTGGCTCCGTGAATTTGCCGGCATAGACGGCGGGCACCGTCGTCAATTCTCGGATTCGCGTTTCCAGATCCTTCTCGCGGGCCAGAATGTCGTCCAGCCGCCCCTTGTCCTCTTGGGAAAGCTGGCGGCGAACAATTTCCGACCTGGCGGCATCGACCAGCGGCTGCCGATCCGCGCTCGAGGCAACCGCTTGCCACTGCTGGCCATCCAATGAAACCTCGATGAGATACTCCTTGGCCACGCGATCAGCAAATCGCGGCGGATCGCTCCGGTCGCGGCTCCAGATCACGTGGTCGATCGAATGCGGCTCGGCAAATTCGAGCTGCACCCAGCCTTTGCCGCGCTCATTGGAAATCCAGCTCCGGCTGTTGCCGTACTGCCCGTCGCTTAGATGTTCGAGCTTGTGGATGTCGCTGTGCGGATAGTTCCCGGAGCTGGTCGCCTTCGTACCGGCCGATGCCAGGGCGACGTTTCGCGGCTGCGGACCGGCCGTGAATACCTCCAGCTCATCGATGCACGGTTCGATGTCGGTTGTGGCGGTGATGGTGAATCGCACAAACCGCGCCTCGGCTGGCGCAAAAAGGTCGACGTTTCTGCCGCGGCTGACCGGCGCTCGCAGCGTCTCATAGGGAGCGTGCACATCAGCCGCTGGCTCGAACTGGTCAAGTTCGCCCACGACGGCCGCCAATTCTTGCCGCACTTTTTCCGCTTGCTGCGATCGCTGACGAGCTTCGCCGGCGTCGCGCGGCCGCTCGCCGTGCTGCACTCCCGCAAAGACCGCCTTGAGCGCGTAATAATCGGTCTGCGGGATTGGATCGAATTTGTGGCTATGACAGCGGGCGCAGCCGACGGTCAGCCCAAGGAACGTCGTCCCCGTCGTGTGGATCATGTCGTGCAACTCGTCGGCCCGCTGCTGTGCCGTGAGCACCGGATCGGGACTCTTCACCTGATCCCATGGTCCGCCGACGAGAAAGCCAGTCGCTTCATTAGCGTCCAGTAGATCGCCGGCAATCTGCTGCCGCACGAACTGATCATAGGGCAAGTCGCTGTTCAGCGCGCGGATGACGTAGTCGCGGTACGGCCAGGCGTTCGGACGCGGCTGGTTCATTTCAAAGCCGTGGCTCTCGGCAAAACGCACGACATCCAGCCAGTGCCGGGCCCACCGCTCGCCATACCGCGGCGAAGCGAGCAGCCGGTCCGCCAGACGCTCGAAGGCATCCGGTGTTTCATCCGCCGCCAGTGCGATGGCTTCCTCAGGTGACGGCGGCAGGCCGATGAGGTCGAAGTAGAGCCGGCGGCAGAGCGTGGTTCTGTCGGCGGGCGGCGACGGCGCGAGTTGCTCCTTCTCCAGACGTGCAAGAATGAAACTGTCGATGGGCGTGCGGCACCATCCGTGGCGCGTCGCCGCTGGCAGCGGCGGCCTGGCGACCGGCACTAGCGACC
>DASRJB010000023.1:0-4042 GCA_035649715.1 Pirellulaceae bacterium | reverse complement strand
GCCAGGGCCAGTTGCTTGAGATTGTTCTGGCACTGGGTGCGGCGGGCGGCTTCACGGGCCATCTGCACCGCCGGCAGAAGCAACCCCGCCATCACTGCGATGATCGCGATGACCACCAGCATCTCGACGACCGTGAAACCGTGGCGACAACGGCGAGTGCGACACATAGCCAAGCCTCCCGCGGCGAAGGTGAAAAGAACTCCTTACTGATAATCCATGTTTCGGCGCAAAACAAGCGCGGACCGAGCTACTCCCTCTCCCTTGGGAGAGGGCCGGGGTGAGGGTCTGATGACTCGCGAAGGGCGCTGTCGCCGTGAACGATAGACCCTCACCCTAACCCTCTCCCACGGGGAGAGGGACCATCGGATTTCGCACTTGACGAGCCGCTTTCCGCGGGCAATAATTTTGAGCAGTCAAAATCTACGTTTTGCCAAACCAAACTTTCGCGGCCTTCCGGCCGGCGGCTCCATTTATGCGCACGTACTCTTCCTGTTTGCTGGCGGCGTTAGCAGTGTCGGCCGTCATCGCGGGCTGCGATTCGAGCGGCGCCACCACGCAAGTCGCAGCGCCCAAGCAGTTCTCGGGCAAATACCCGATTCAAGTCGTTTGCACGACGGGCATGGTCGCCGACCTGGCCAAGAATATCGGCGGGGAGCACGTTGCGGTGACGGCGCTGATGGGCGCCGGCGTCGATCCGCATCTCTACACGGCCTCGCCGGCGGACGTGAGCCAGCTCAGCAAGGCCGACATCATTCTCTATTCGGGTCTGCACCTGGAGGGCAAGCTGGCGGAATTGCTGGGCCGCATGGGGCAGCGCAAGCCGACCACGGCGGTGGCGGAGAAGATTCCGCACGAGAAGATCATCAGCGATCCGGGCGGCGCGCACGATCCGCACGTCTGGTTCGATGTCTCCCTGTGGAGCGTGGCGGCCGAGTCAGCGGCCGATGCGCTGATCGCGTTTGATCCGCCGCACGCCGAGACCTATCGCGCAAACCTGAAGGCGTACCAGGCTCGCCTGGCCGAACTGCACGCCTATGCGGGCGAGCAAATGCGGTCGGTGCCGAAGGAGCAGCGCGTGCTGGTCACAGCGCACGACGCCTTCCACTATTTCGGCAACGCCTACGAAACCGAAGTCCGCGGCATCCAGGGCATCAGCACGACTAGCGAGGCCGGCGTGCGGCGGATTCGCGAGCTGGTCGATTTTCTCGTCGAGCGGAAGATCAAGGCGGTCTTCGTCGAGACCAGCGTCTCGGACCAGAACATCCGCTCGCTGCTCGAAGGCGCCGCCGCCCGCGGCCACACCGTCGTCATCGGCGGCACGCTCTTCTCGGACGCCATGGGCGACGAAGGCACGCCCGACGGGACGTATGAGGGAATGGTGAGGCATAATGTGGATACGATCGTCAAGGCGCTGAAGTGAAAATCAAAGAACCAAAGAACCGAAGAACCGAAGAACCAATGCGGAGGTTCCTGCTCTTTTGGTTCTTTGGTTCTTTGGTTCTTGGAATTTGATCGTGACCACGATTCTCGACATTCACGACGTCACCGTCGCCTATCACCGCCGGCCGGTGCTGTGGGATGTCGATCTGACCTTGAAGCAGCCGCAACTGGCGGCGATCGTCGGCCCCAACGGCGCGGGCAAGAGCACGCTGATCAAAGCGGTGCTGGGGCTGGTGCCGATGGCCAGCGGCAGCGTCCACGTCTTCGGGCAGCCGGTGGCCAGGGTTCGCAAGCGGATCGGGTACGTGCCGCAGCGGGAAAGCGTCGATTGGGATTTTCCGGTGAGCGTGCTCGACGTCGTGCTGATGGGGACCTACGGAAAGCTCGGCTGGATTCGCCGCCCGGGCGCGGCCGAGCGCGACTGGGCCCGGAAGTGCCTGGATAAGGTCGGCCTGGTGAGCTACGAACGGCAGCAGATCGGCCAGCTTTCCGGCGGTCAGCAGCAGCGCGTCTTCCTGGCCCGCGCCTTGGCCCAGAAGGCGGATATCTATTTCATGGACGAGCCGATGGCCGGCGTCGATGCGGCGACCGAGCGAATGATCTTTCAGGTGCTGGAGGACCTCCGCCAGCAGGGCAAAACGATCATCGCCGTGCATCACGACCTGCGGACCGTCCCGCAGTACTTCGACTACGTCGTGCTGCTCAACGTGCGGCTGGTGGCCGCCGGGCCGCGGGAGCTGGTGTTCACGCCCGAGAATCTGCGGAAGACCTACGGCGGGCGGCTGGCGGTGCTCGACGCGGCCAGCGAGGCCGTCGAAGCGGAGACGCGAGCCCTGTGATCGACTGGCTGCTCCAATATGCTCGTTTGAACTACAACCTGCTGGTCGTGTTGGCGGGGACCAGTCTGCTGGGAATTGGCGCGGGGATCATCGGGGCCTTCGCCGTCCTGCGGAAGCGGGCCCTCACGGGCGACGCCCTCTCGCACGCGGCCCTGCCCGGATTGTGTCTGGCCTTCCTGATCGTCCGCGAGCGGGACCTGATCGCGCTACTCCTGGGCGCACTGGCCAGCGGCGTCGTCGGCATCGCGATCATCTCGGCCCTCGGCCGCTGGACGCGCGTCAAGAACGACGCCGCCATCGGCACCGTGCTGACCGTCTTCTTCGGCCTGGGCGTCGTGCTGCTGAAGATCATCCAGAACCTGCCGGGCGTCGGCAGCCGGGCCGGCCTCAACTCGTACATCTTCGGCAAGACGGCCGGCATGACGCAGGGGGACGTGTACGTGATCCTGGCCGCCGCCGCGCTCTGCCTGGCGCTGATCGTGGTGTTCTACAAGGAATTTCAGCTAGTCTCGTTCGACGCCGAGTTCGCCCAGTCGCTCGGCTGGCCGGTGTACGGCGTCGATCTCTTGCTGATGTCGCTGGTCGCGGCGGCCGTGGTGATCGGCCTGCCCAGCGTGGGCGTGATCCTCGTTTCGGCCTTGCTGATCATGCCCGGCGCGGCGGCCCGCTTCTGGACCGACCGGCTGGGCACGCTGCTGTTATTGGCAGGCGGTTTTGGCTTCAGCATGGGTTTCGTCGGCACGCTGCTGAGCGCGAAATTCGCCGACCTGCCCACCGGGCCGATCATCGTGCTGACTGGCGCCGCGCTGTTCCTGGTTTCGCTGCTCTTCGGCGTCCGGCGCGGTGCGCTGGCCCGGCTGCTGGAGCACTTGCGTTTTCAGCGGCAGTGGCACGAGCGACAGCTGCTGCGGACGATCTATGACGTGCTGGAGGGTAGCCGAACGCGCCAGAGTTCGGACGCGCTCCAGGGCCCGAATTCTGGCGAATTCGGCTACGTGACGCCGGCGGCCTTGCTCGCCCGCCGCGTCTGGACGCTGCCACAGCTAAGCGGCATGCTGGCCGCCGCTGCCGCGGACAACCTGCTGACCGTGCGTGGCGATCAAATCGCGCTCACGCCAATGGGCGCGAGACAGGCCGTCGAAGTCGCCCGCGGCCAGCGATTGTGGCAGGAGTTCTTGACGGAGTATCCCGAGCAGGCCGGCAGCGTCGTCAATCTGGCCAGCGCCTCGATCGCTGACTTTGTCCCGGCGGCCACGGTCTCCGCGCTGACACAAAAACTCACGGCCGAAGGCCGCTGGCCACGCGAGGAGCACCTCGCATGAGCACCGCCGCCCACAGCCGAGCCGCCGCCCTTGCACCGGCCGGCGGCCTGCGCCTGACGCAGCCGGCGGCGCTAGTGGCCTACCTGGCGGTCTGCGGACTGGCGGCGTGGCTCGTACTGCCGCCCGATCCCGCCGCGCTGTGGACGATCGCCGCGGGCATCGTTTGCAACGCGAGCTGCGCCATCCTGGGCTGCTATCTCGTGCTGCGGCGGATGAGCCTGCTGGGCGACGCCATCAGCCATGCCGTATTGCCGGGGCTGGCGATCGGCTTTCTGATTTCCGGCTCGCTGACCAGCCCCTGGATTCTCGTCGGCGCCATGGTGCTGGGCGTGCTGACGAGCGTGCTGACGCAGGGCATCTCCAGCCTGGGCCGCGTTTCGGAGGACGCCAGCCTGGGCGTCGTATTCACGTCGCTGTTTGCCCTGGGCGTGATCCTGATCA
>DASRJB010000022.1:0-3061 GCA_035649715.1 Pirellulaceae bacterium | reverse complement strand
ATTGGCTGCGGCACAGAAGCGCGGCCTCGTGGTCCAGATCGTGATGCGGCTGGAAGACGAGCGCGTTCATCATCCCGCGATCAATGTGCCGCTGGTCAATGTCGCGCCGCTCGTTGGCGCGCTGAAGAAGGCCTCGGAGGCGAAAGTGCAGCTGATCAACTCGGCCGGGCCGCTGCTGGGCAACAAAGTCGCTGACCTGGTCCGCCAGACGCAGGTCACCTTCGACATCGCCGCCACCGAAGGCAACGGCGGCGTGGGGCGGCTCATCGAAGGAAAGAACTACAGCTACCGCGGCGCGATTCCCGCCGAGCGGCTGCTGTTCGGCTCGCACGCCCCCTATTTCCCGTGCGAAAGCGCCCTCTTGAAGCTGTTCGAGTCGCCGCTCACGCGCGAGCAGCTCCAGAGCCTGATGAACGCCAACGCCCGCCGCCTGCTGAGCCAGTAGCCGCCGAGAGCACGCCCCATGAATCCCGCCGCTCGCGAGTTCGTCCTCGATCCGGCCGCCTACGGCCTGCCGACGCGCGACGACCTGGTCCAGCTGCGGATCTGGGACATGCACTATCACGGGTTTTACCCCGGCGGCATCAAGCAGCACGAGGAGAACCTGTTCTACGTCGAGCGGATGGGGATCGAGCGGATGCTCTCGCTCGACATCGCCGGCACGCCGACCGATCCTTTGGGCAATTCGCAATCGGCCGAGCAGCAGCGCGAGATTCGCGAATACCTCGAGAAGCATGCCGACCGCGTGTCCGGGCTGATCCCGGTGGATCCTTCGCAGCCCGTCGAAAGCTGCCGCAAGATCGAAGAGTGGATTCGCCGCGGGCCGTGCGTGGGCATCAAGTACCACGGCGGCAACCCCGGCGGCGTCGTATGCAGCCATCCGGACAACGACGCGATCCTCCGGCTGGCCGCGGAGCTGAAGGCCCTGGTCTACATTCACACCTGGATGAAGGTCGGCGGGCAGCCGCGGCGGGCCGGCGGCGACAACCAGCGCGGCGAATCGACGCCGCAGGACGTGGCGCTGCTCGCCGCGCGGTTTCCGGATGTGCCGCTCATCTGCGGCCACTCCGGCGGCGATTGGGAGCTGGGCGTGCGGGCTGTCCGCCCGCACGACAACGTCTACATCGAGTTCAGCGGCTCGGACCCGCACTCCGGGCAGGTCGACTTCACGGTCCGCGAATTGGGCGCGAGCCGGCTGATCTGGGGCGGCCACGGACCCTCGCGGTCGTACTCGACGGAGCTGTCGAAGGTCCTGGACGCGGACCTGACGCGCGAGCAGCGGCTGCAGATCTTCGGCGGGAACCTGCGGCGGATTGCAGCGCCGATTTTCCGGGAGAAGGGATACAAGTTGTGAGCCGGCAGGATTTGCCTGGGAGCCAAACCATGAGAATCGTCGTCCTCTGCACGATCGCGATCAGCACCCTCGGCCTGGCGGTCCGCGGCGGGGCGGCGGAGCCCGCGGAAATCAAAGCCGGACTGGCGAAAGCGTTGACGCTGCACGCCTCGTTCGACAAGTCCTTGGAGGCGGACTTCGCGCGGGGCGACAAGACGTGCTACGTCCAGCAAGGGACGAACCTGGTCGCGGCCGCGCCCACAGCCGAGGTCCGGCTCGCGCCCGATGGCGGCCGGTTTGGCGGCGGGCTGCACTTCACGAAGAAGAACAACTTCCGCCCGGCGTTCAAGGACGCCGGCGTACTGGGCTATAACGCCAAAAACTGGAACGCGACCGTTTCGGTCTGGCTGCGGCTCGATCCCGACAAGGACCTGGAGCCGGGCTACTGCGATCCGGTGCAGATCGTGGGCGACGACAGCAAGAAGGGCTTCATCTTCCTGGAGTGGTCGAAGGACGAAACGCCGCGGCACTTCCGCTATGCCATCCGCCCGCTGTTTCCAATCTGGAATCCCGATAACCTGCCGTGGGACCAGATACCCGCGCAGAAACGTCCGATGGTGCAAGTCGAGCGAGCGCCGTTCTCCCGTGAAAAATGGACACACGCCGTCTTCACGCTGCAGAACGTCAACGACAAGAGCCAGCCGCAGTCCGGCCGGCTCTATCTCAATGGCCAGCTCCAGGGCACGATCGAGAAATGGGACCTGACGTTCGGCTGGGATCCGGCCCGCGTCCTCTTGGTGCTGGGGGCTTCGTACGTTGGATACCTCGATGACCTGGCGGTGTTCAACCGGACGCTCACGGAGGAAGAGGTGCAGCAGCTCTTCGGGCTGGCGAAAGGCGCTGGCGAGCTGAGGTAGCAGTGGCACGCCACAGTGCCGAATCGTCGCGATGGTCGCAGCGAGTGTCCTTTGGTTCTGAGCGGCAAGCGAGATTTTTCCGCTGCCGGCCTCCGGCACGCTGCTTGCATAAGGCGAGGGATATCGTTCTTTGTCCCATGTCCGCTCGCCCCGAAAAAAGTGCAATGGCTTATCATCCGCTGCGGCTTCATCCGGACACCGTCGCCCGCCAACAGATGCTGGCCCGGCTGCTGAGGCGCTGCGAATCATCGCAGCGTTCGGCAGCGGACAGCGACGCGGCCGACGACTCGAGGCCGGCCCGCTCCGCAGCTGAGGCCACCTGCGAAGCCGGCGGCACGGCAATCGGCTGGGGACCAGGCCGCGAAAAATGAGGCCATTGGGCGGGACGGATGCTAGCGGAAAGTGATCGTTGTGGAGCGGAGGAAGGCATCTGACGCCGCGGAACCGCGGCGGGCCGCGCGCCGGATGGGGCTGCGGTGGGTGAGCGACTCGCAGGCGGGAATCCGGCGGCAGCGGTACGGCCGGAGGTTGCGCTAATTGAATCAGCGCGGGCAAGTCGTTCGCGACCGGAAGATCTTGGAGCGAATCCGTACGCTCGCCATTCCGCCGGCCTGGGAAGAGGTCTGGATTTGCCGCGACCCGCGCGGTCATTTTTGCAAGCCACCGGCCGTGACGTCCGCGGCCGCAAACAATTCCGCTATCACAACGATTGGTGGCAGGTTCGCGACGAAGCGACGTTCGCCGGACCGCGTTCGCCAGGGCCCTGCCGCGAATCCGGCGGAAGGTGGCGGCCGATCTCGCGCGCCGCGGC
>DASRJB010000021.1:0-6932 GCA_035649715.1 Pirellulaceae bacterium | reverse complement strand
GGCGACGACGATGTCACCGCCGACCGCAATTACATCAAGGAGTTCCTGCTGACTCGTCGTAAGA
The DNA here is from genome assembly GCA_035649715.1 of Pirellulaceae bacterium. GTDB lineage: Bacteria > Planctomycetota > Planctomycetia > Pirellulales > Pirellulaceae > CAYLLN01. The sequence continues at coordinate 6,868 of DASRJB010000021.1, read as the reverse complement.
ACCTCGGCAAACAATACGGCGTGGAGTACGCCGAGGCGTTCCACTACATCGACAGCCGGCCGCCGCGGCGCTCGGCGGTGGAGACGTATATCGACGATCACGCCGTGTTGTTTGCCGAGGTTCTTACGACGAGTCAGCAGGAACTCCTTGATGTAATTGCGGTCGGCGGTGACATCGTCGTCGCCGAGTAGCGGCAACTTCTGGCCGCGGCGGGCCAGCTCGGCCTTCAGCCGCGAACCGTGCACCCCGGCGGGCCCTTTGGCCCGGTTGGCCCGATTGCAGTCGATGACCTGCTCGATCACGCCGCTGACATCGACGACGCGGGTGACTTCCGGCCGGCGGGCAAAGTAATACTTCTGGGTCACCGCGTGCGGCGCGAGGCCGGCGGCGAACTGCTCGGGATAGTCGTGGGCGCGGCCCGCCATCCAGCAGGCCGCCTCGACTCCGCGGGCGATCTGCCAGTGGTCGGGGTTCTCCTCGTCGTGGGCCCACGGATCCCAGCAGACGACCGTATCGACCTTCAGCAGCCGGATCAGGAAGATCAGCCGGCATTGCAGCTCGTTTTGCGAGACGTCGGCCATGCGGTGGTTGGGATAGTTGAGGTCGAAGACTTTCTTCAGCCCCAGCACGCGAGCCACTTCGGCGTTGTCGCGCTCGTTGCCCAGCACGTGATCGCCGACGGTGCCCGGCGTGCCCAGCCCCGGAGCATCGCCCATGTCGTCGTTCGTGGCCCGCACCAGGTAGCCCGTGTAGCCCTCCCTGATCAGCTTCGCGACCGTCCCCGACGCCGTGAGCGGAATGTCGTCCGAGTGCGCCTGGACCGCGAGCAGCACTTTTCCCTCGTGCGGCCGCCCCTCGGCGGGGCGTTCCAGCGACACTTCGCGCGGCGCTTCCTGCGCCCGCGCTTCACTGAGCTGCGCCTGCGCCAGAGCCACGCCGGCCAGCAGTGTCGTGAAGAAGTCGCGGCGTTTGAGAATCGATTCGCGGTGGAGCATGGCATTCTCCTTGAACAGGCGGCAGAGTAAGTCGCGGGCGTCATCCCACGGAGTTTATTCCTGACGTTTTTCCCGGCTGCCGATGAGGCGGGGGAACAGGCGGCCGGTACGCTGCATGTAGTCCTGGTAGGCCTGCCCGAAGTGCTCGCACATCATCCGCTCTTCACGGGGCGTGCGGAGCACGTACATCAGCAAGAACGGGACGAACGCGGACCAGCCGGCGAGCCAGTTGGAGAGCAGCATGGCTTGGGCCAGGGCGAACAGGAAGATGGCGGCATACATCGGATGACGAATCAGCCGGTAAACGCCGTGCGTGACGAGTTGGTGGTCCTTCCGCAGCTCCAGCGTCGCCGACCAGTTACGCCCCAAATCGGCGTGCGAGCGCCAGAAGAGCCACAGCGCCGGAATCATCAATACGGCCCCGCACCACGGTGCGAATGCCGGCAGCCGGTAATCGGCAAACGCCAATAGCGGCGTGAACAGGTACAGCACGGGCAGCAGCACGCTTGTCCCGATCACCAGCACCAGCAGGAACACCTCCAGCCCATCTACCCTCCGGTGCACGCTTTCAACGCCCCTCAGTTGGCGCGCATAGCGACTGCGAATTCCCAGGTAGATCAGGAAGGAAACGAAGAAGACGATGTGCCAGGGAGATCGAAGGAGGTTCATGGAGTCAAGTTTTACCCGAGAGCATCGCCCAAGGGCTGTCAGGGCGATCTTCCGCGACGGGGAAGTTGCGGCCGCAATTCTGCGTGCCGGTAGCAACCGACGAGATGGTCGTTGACCATACCCACGGCTTGCATGAACGCGTAGCAGATCGTACTGCCGACAAACCGGAAGCCGCGGCGAGTCAGCTCCTTGCTCATGGCATCCGACTGCGGAGTGCGAGCCGGCACTTTTTTCAGTGACTTCCAGGCATTCTGGAGCGGCTGCCCACCGACGAAGCTCCAGATGTACTCGTCGAACGAGCCGTGTTGTTCTTGAACCGCGAGAAAGGCCTGGGCGTTGGCGATGGCGGCCGCGACTTTCAGGCGATTGCGGACAATTCCGGGATTCGCCAGCAGGGTTTGCTGTTTCCGCTTGCCGTATTTGGCCACGGCCGCCGCGTCGAAATCGTCGAACGCCTGCCGATAGTTCTGGCGCTTTTTCAGGATCGTCGCCCAGCTCAAACCCGCCTGCGCCCCTTCGAGGATCAGAAACTCAAACAGCAGCCGATCGTCGTGCACTGGCACGCCCCATTCGAGGTCGTGGTACGCGACGTACTCATCGCCGACCGCCCACGGGCAGCGGTATGGCGAAGTCGCTGAGCTGCGTTTTGGCATACCTCTTTCCGTGGCACGGCTTAAGTTCGTTCGTCGCGCGTCTGTCGCTGCCGCCTCACGTCCACATCTGCCGGTCCAGCATGCGGTAGTTGATCGCTTCGTTCAGGTGCGACGCCTGGATGTGCTCGCTCCGGTCGAGGTCGGCGATCGTGCGGCTGACGCGGAGGACCTTGTCGTGGGCCCGGGCCGAGAGGCCGAGGTCGTTGACGCTCGCGCGAAGCAGCTCCTGGCAGTCGTCGCTAAGCCGGCAGAATTGGCGGATTTGCCGGCTGGTCATCTGGCCGTTGTAGCGCGTGCGGCTATTGGCGAAGCGGGCGGTTTGCAGCACGCGGGCGGCGACGACTTGCTCGCGCATCTGCGCGCTGGAGGTTCCGGCACGGTCGTCGGACAGTTCCTTGAAGGGCACAGCAGGGACTTCAATGTGGATGTCGATGCGGTCGAGCAGCGGCCCGGAAATCTTCGCCATGTACTTCTCGATTTGCGGGATCGAGCAGTGGCATTCGCGGCGCGGGTCGTTGCGGTAGCCGCAGGGGCAGGGGTTGAGGGCGGCGACGAGCATGAAATCGGCGGGAAAAGTCGTGGCGTTCATCGCCCGCGAAATGGTGACGGTGCCATCCTCCAGCGGCTGCCGCAGGACCTCGAGCGTGCGGCGGTTGAACTCGGGCAGCTCGTCGAGAAACAGGACGCCGTTGTGCGAGAGCGAGATTTCGCCCGGCACCGGCGGATTGCCGCCGCCGACCAGCCCCGGTTCGCTGATCGTATGGTGCGGCGAGCGGTACGGCCGGCGGGCCATTAGCGGCTGACCCGGCGCAAGGCGGCCGACCGAGCTGTAAATGCGAGTCGTCTCGATCGACTCGCCCGCCGAGAGCGGCGGGCAGATCGTCGGCACCCGCTTGGCCAGCATTGTCTTGCCGCTACCGGGCGGCCCGAGCATCAGGATGTTGTGGTTCCCGCCCGCCGCGACGACGATCGCCCGCTTTGCCATTTCCTGGCCGCGGACGTCGCCGAAATCTTCGTCGTATTTCGAGAGCTCCTGAAACAGCTCGCCGATCCGCGAGGGCGTCGGCTCGATCGGCAGCGTGCCGGCGAAGAAGCCCACGGCCTGGGCCAGGCTGGCGACGGGAATCGCCTCGATCTCCTCGACGACCGCCGCTTCGCCCGCGCTTTCGGCCGGCACGACGAGTCCGCGGAGGCCGCGCTGCTTGGCAGCCGCTATCGCCATCGAGAGCGCGCCCTTCACCGGACGGGTCGTGCCTTCGAGAGCCAATTCGCCGACGACCGCGTACTGCTCAAACAGCTCAGACGCGAGCTGCCCGCTGCCGGCGAGCGTGCCCAGTGCGATCGGCAGGTCGAACGAGCCGGCGTCTTTGGGCAGCTCGGCGGGAGCGAGGTTTACCACGACGCGGTCCCGTGGACGAATGAAGCCGCTGTTGGCCAGGGCCCGCTCGACGCGGTGCGTGCTCTCTTTGACGGCGGCTTCGGGCAGGCCGACCAGGATCGTCTTCGGCAAGGCTCCCGGCGAGACGTCAACCTCGACCTCGACCGGCACGGCCTCGATGCCGACGAGCGAAAACGTGTGCAGCTTGGCGAGCATGGGGGCCGTCCACGGGTGCAGATCAAGGTGGGTAGCCGAACTCGCCAGAGTTCGGACGATCACAGCCACTCCGAATTCTGGCGAATTCGGCTACGGAAGGCTCTACAAATAGACCCGCCGGTTGTAGATGTACCACTCGAAGATGAGCACGCCAATCGCGGCGAGCAGCAGCCACTTCCACAGCTCCTGCCGGGCGTTTTGTTTCGTTTCCTGGGCCTTGACCTCGGTGTGCCCCAGTTCCAGCTTCTCGGCGGGCGTGAGGTCGCTCTCGCGGGTGTCGAACAGGTTGACGGCAAACTGCTGGGCGACCTTTTGCCCGGAGCCTTCGCGAACTTCATACACGCCCAGCTCGTCGGTGCGGCCGAAGATGAACGTGTTCTGTACTTCGCGCGGGATCGTGAAGCGGTCGCCGCGGGGCGAGCTGACCAGCACGGTCGGCACCGGCGTCGCCGTGCGGAGGATGGCCGGCTCGCCGGGCAGGATGTTCGGGGCGGCCAGGCTGCTGCGGACGCCCCCCAGATATTTGAGCACGTTCATTACGAACACCGGGAAGCTGCGGCGGCGGGGCCAGTCGGTGTTGGCGTAGGCCTTGCCGTCGGGGGCGTGCGTCACGACGTCGAAGCCGAGGACCGCGTCTTCGTAGCCGGCCCGCGGGCCGACGGCATACAGCGGGCCGATGTCGGAATCGATCAGCGTCACGGTGCCCTGCGGCCCCTTGAGCGGCGTCGCCTCCAGCACGCGGACGTTCCCCATCTGCACCAGCTGCGTCAGCGGGTGGACCTGATCGACGTCGATGATCACCGGCGGGCCTTGCCGCATGCCGGCCGTCCAGCGGGGAACCTTCAGCGGCGCCTTGGCCGCTCCAGTCTTGCCATCGGGTGGCGGCGTGGCCAGCTCCTCGCCCGGCGGCACGCGGCCGATGAACAGCGTGTTGCAGGCGGGCATCGTCTTGGGAGCGCACTGGTCGTAGACGATCAGGTCGTAAGCACCTTCCGCCGCCTGGTCGGTGTATTGCTTGGTCTCCAAGAGGGCCGGCTCGGCGATTGTGATGTCAGCGATCTTCTGGGCCTCGGTCGTCCGCAGGGCCAGCTCCAGCGCTTCGGTGCCCGGAGAGATCACAAGCACTTTGACCGGCCGCGGCAGGTTCACGACCGCGAACGCCGTGTTGTCCTCCGCCAGGTGGTCCTTGGCGTCGATTTGCAGCTTGAGGATGCCGCTCTCGATCTCCTGCATGTCGAAATTGACGCCGGCGACTCCGGGCAGCTTCGTTTTGGGGTCGCGCGCCCCGATCGAGACCTTCTTGGCGTCGAGCAGTGTGCCGTTGAGAAACAACGAGGCCTCGATCGTGGTCTCGGCGTCGGCGTGGTTCTCGAACCGGCCGAAGGCTTGCACGCGTCCCGGCTTCTCGGGATTGACTTCCGTGCTGAACGCGACGATCGCCACGTTCTGCTGCGTCTCGCCGGCCTGCTTGAGATAAATGGGCTCCAGGTTGCCCAGCTTGAAATTCTTGGGCGGGGCGAAGCCGCCGTCGGTGAACATGTACATCGTCGCCGGCTTGGCTTCGGCCGCGGGCGTGTCGTTGGGATTGTTCGGGTCGCCGCTCTGGCCCGGATTGGCCAGGCCCGAGGCCGCCCGCAACGCCTCGCCGATGTCGCTGGGCCGGAAGCTCTGCTCGATCAGATCGACCCGCGCAGCCAAGAGCTTCTTGTTGTCGGTAAACGACTGCTCGACCTTGGCGACGTTCGAGAAGCTGATCACCATCGCCGTATCGCCCTGCTTGATCTGGGCGATCATGTTCTTGGCTTGCTTCTTGGCCTGGTCCAGCCGCGACGGGCCGACGTCGGTGGCCCCCATGCTGGCCGAGGTGTCGATCAGGAAGATGAACCGGTTGCCGAGCAGCTCCGTCCCCTGCTGGCCGGGCCGCAGCAGCGTGAACGCGATCAGGCCAATGAGCAGTAGCTGCAAGAAGAGGAGCAGGCTTTGCCGCAGCCGCTGCCAGAGCGAGTTGACGTGCAAGTCCTCGATCGCCCGGCTCCAGAGGTACGTGCTGGGCACGGCCAGCGGCTGCCGGCGGAGCTTGAGGAAATAGAGGGCAATGATCGCCGGCGGAATGAGGCCCAAGAGGCCCCATTGCCACCAGGTGAGCATCGGGATGAAGAGGTCGGCGAGCATGGGGAATACAGAATGCAGAATTTAGAATTCAGATGCGAAGAGATTACACCAGTCTGACAAAAGTTTGTAGCAAATGCATCCTTCCGAATTCGGCATTCTGAGTTCTGAATTCCGTCACCGCACCAGCCCGCGCTTCCGCAGGTACTTGGCGACGAGCGTTTCCACCGGTGTCTCGGTGCTGACCATCAGATAGCTCATGCCGCGGCGGGTGCAGAACTCGCGGGCCCCATCGACGAACGAGGCCAGCGTTCGCTTGTACTTGTCGAGCAGGGGCCGGCTGACCGTAATCTCGGCTACGTCCTCGTCCTCGCAGTCGATCAGCTTCAGATCCCCCTTCACTTGCGGGTCAAGCTCTTCGGGGCACATCACGTGCAGCACGTACACGTCCATCTGCTGCGCGACCAGATACCGCAAGGCCTTGTCAAAACCCTCCTTGTCCATCAGGTCGCTGATCAAAACGAGAATCCCCTTGCCGCTGTTGCGGAGGCAGAAGTTCTTCACCCCTTCCAGCAGCGACACGTTCTCGCCCGACTCGATTCCCCCCAGGTACTCCTGCATCCGCCACAGGCTCGCGCGGCCGCGGAGCACCGGACCCGGCTTGCGGCTGCTAGTGCCCAGCGATTCGATCTTCACGCGGTCCGCCCGGCACAGGCCGATGAAGCCCAGCGAAGCCGCCAGCTGCTTGGCATATTGCAGCTTCGAGGGCTCGCCGAATTCCATGCTCGTGCTGGCGTCGATCAGGGCGTAGAAGTGCAGATCCTCTTCTTCCAGAAAGAGCTTCAGGT
>DASRJB010000020.1:0-10996 GCA_035649715.1 Pirellulaceae bacterium | reverse complement strand
CATCGGCTGCCCGCAGCAGGTCTGTGCCTGCGGAAAGTCGATCTCATGCCCCAGCCGCCGCAGAATCCGCACCACCGCCTTGCCGGCATCGGGCCGGATGACGTCGCCGAGGCAAGTGATGAGGAGGGAGAGCTTCACTCGGACCTCACACCCGGTCCGGCAGGTTGCCCGCGGCGTCCAGCGGCAGGGGACGGGGGTCGCGGATGATTTCCAGGTCGGTCCGCTCGCGGGCCTCGCTCAGATAGGCCACGCTGCACTCGACCTCGGCAACGTCGAGCGTGTTGTGGGCCCAGAGCAGGCGGGCCTGCGGCGGCTCGGTCAGGCCGATCGTCGGCAGGGCGGCGTCCAGGCACTCGCGATCGCTCGGATAGTCCAGCGGGAGCATCGCCGCGGTCGGATGGCCGCCGGTGAGGCAGTTGATCCGCGTGATCCGCACGTCCATCCTCTCGACGCAGCGCGTGCGGCAGAATTCGGCCATGCCGATGCCCGTCGCGTTGCCGTGGGTCGGCTCGGTCAGGTCGCGGACGATGATCCGTTTGATCTTGGGCCACTCGTGCTCGGCGGCGACGTGGTCGTTGAACTTCCGCCCGACGACGTTCGTGTCCATGCCGCTGCCGCTGATGTTCTTGCCGATCTCGTCGAGCAGCAGAATGTCGCAGGTCTTGAACGGCAGCCGCGGAATCCACTCCTTGGCCAGAACGAGCAGCTCCTTCTCGCGGTCCTCGAACTCCTGCGGCGCGACAGCCTGGATCTTGGCCGTCTTGTCGTAGGCGTTTTCAACAATGCCGATGCCTGCGGCGATCCGGCACTTGGAGAACACCTCGCGGGCCACGCTGCGGACGATCTGGCCAAAGCTGTAATTCAAAATCGCCCGGTGATAGATTTTCGCTCCTTCGTGCTTGCCCAGGCCGATGAGCATCATCTTCATCAGGCCCGATTCGATGTCGCCGACGAAATTCGTATGCGGCTTCACGCGGCCGACGACGAGCACGTGGTCCGCGCCGAAAGCCTGCTTGTCGAAGTGGACCGGAAAGCCCTCGGCCGCCTGGCAGACGACGACTGTTTCCATGCTCGCCCGGATCGGGCAGCCGCAGTATTGCTCCGTTACGCCGTAACCCTCGATCAGCTCCCGCTGCCCTTCCGCCGTGCCGCCGCCGTGGCTGCCCATCGCCGGCACGATGAACGGCGCGGCCCCCAGCGACTTCAGATGATCCACGGCCCCCTTGATGATCAGGGCGATATTCGCCACCCCGCGGCTGCCGGCGGTGACCGCCACCGACTGTCCCGGTTTGATCCGCTGCCGCAGATTCAGCCGCGACAATTCCGCGGCGACCGTAGCGGGAATCTGCTCGATGGGCAACGTCGGCCCCTGAAAGGTCTGCCGGACGCGGAAAATGAGAGGATACGTTGACATAGCTCTCGATTATAAGCTCACAGACGATCTCTGTCAGTCGAAACTCTTTGACGCCAAGGCACGGAGGAACAAACACCGAGCAACAAGGGAGAGAATGCTCTGTGCCTCTGCGTGAGATTATTGCTGCCGCAGTTCGGCAGGACCTTCGCTGCCACGACTCGGGAATTCGCTCCTATTTCCCCGTTGCAATGGCCTGATCGGCGGCGCTCAGCTTGTCGAGCGGCACCGAGATGGTCGTGCCGTCGGTCTTCTTCAGCTCGACCTTGCCGTCGGCGACGCGGACCAGCTCGGCTTCGATCTTGAACTTGCCTGTGGCGTCGGTCCAGGTGCGCCGGCCTTTAGCCGGCAGCGGCGCAGGCGCTTGCACGCCCAATTCGGCGAGCCGGGCCTTGGCGAGCTCGGCCGCGGGCGAGTCGGGGCTGCGCGAAACGATCGCACCCAGCGCGGCAATGCCCGACTTCTGCACGGCCGGCGTCTTTTGGCTGGCCAGGGTGAGCGCCCGGTCGAGCGACTCGGCCGCCGATACGTGGGCTTTCAGCTCCGGCGACTTATTGAGATCGCGCTCGGCCGAGGCCAACTCCTTGCGCAGCTCGACCAGCGAGCCGTAGATGCGGTTGGCAGAGATGACTCCGAACACTCCGGCGAATTTGTCGTCGCCGTCGAGCTTTTGCTGAGCGTCGGAAAGCGCCGCCCTGCCCTGCTCGACGAGCTTCACGTACAGGTCGTCGGCCTGCTTGGCGGCAGTCGCGTGGCTGCCGAACTTGCCGGGCGTGCCCAGCTTGCGGAGCGACTCGATCCGCTTCACGGCGGTTAGCGCGTCGCCTTCGCCGAGCGCCTTGTCGGCGTCGGCCACGGCGGTCGTGATCGTCGCCAGCTGCTGGTCGTTAAAGATCGTGCCGGCGTTGCGCAGGTGCTCGAGCAGAAACCGCGGCAGCTCGTCTCCCTGTTTCGCGCCGCTCTTGCCGTAGAGCTTTTCGCCGTCGGCGCGGATCACGAACAGAATCGGAATCGTGTTGCCTTCGTGGCTGTACTTGCGGGACCACTCGCCCCAGTGCGGACCGTCCGATTCCACCTTGAGTGGCACAAACTGTGCCACGAGCGTTGCGATCGAAGGGTCGGTGCTGAGCCGTTCGAGCAACGCCTGACAGGGGGCTCACGTCTTGGAGCCGCCCATCGCCAGGATCGGCCGGCCGGTTTCTTTCGATTTGGCCTGCGCCTCCTCGATGGTCAGCAGGTCGGCGGAAAGCGCCGTGGCCGACGCGCTGAAGGCCAGTGCCAGTGCGATGAGTGACTGCGGTCGAACGAACATAGGCGCGCTCCTGAAAAAGGCGAATTGACTATACCAGACCCCCTCACATCTTCAAAGCTGTCACCGTTCCAGCTTGGCTATACTGCGGGATTGGCCTTTGCAGATTGGCGCCGCATGGACACATCCGCAGCACCCGCAATTCCCGACGACGCCGTCCAGGGCGCAGAAATGCTGCGCGTTCGCGGAGCCCGGACGCACAACCTGCGGAACATCGACCTGGATATTCCACGCGGCCGGTTCGTCGTCATTACCGGACCGAGCGGCTCGGGCAAGAGCAGCCTGGCCTTCGATACGCTGTTTGCCGAGGGGCAGCGGCAATACATCGAGAGCCTTTCGACCTACGCCCGCCAGTTCCTGAGCCAGCTCGAGCGGCCCGACGTCGATTCGATCGACGGCCTGCAGCCGGTGATCTGCATCGACCAGCGGCCCGGCGGCGCGAACCCGCGGAGCACCGTCGCGACCACGACCGAGATTTACGACTACCTCCGGCTGCTGTTTGCCCGCCTGGGGGAAGTTTCGTGCCACCGCTGCGGGCAGCCGATCCGGCAGCAATCGAGCCAGCAGATTCAGGACGCGCTGATGGCCCTGCCGGAGGGGACGAAGGTGATGCTGCTTGCGCCGCTGGTTCGCGGGCGGAAGGGGCAGCACGCGGAAGTGTTTGAGCAAATCCGCAAGGCGGGGCAGGTCCGCGTCCGCATCGACGGCGCGGTCGTGGACCTCGACGCCGCCGGCCCGCTCGACGGCCGCAAGGCCCACACAATCGAGGCCGTCGTCGATCGGATCATCATTCGTCCGGGCACCCGCTCGCGGCTGGCCGAGTCGCTGGAGCTGGCGATCAAGCAGGGCGAAGGCGTGGTCGTGGCCAGCTACCTCAATCCGGCCGGAGAGGCAGCAGCGAAGGCAGCCGCGAATGGCGGCGAGAATCTCTGGACCGATCGCCTCTTCAGCACGCTCTACGCCTGCCCGAACTGCCAGCTCAGCGTCGAGGAGATCGAGCCGCGGACCTTCAGTTTCAATAGTCCGTACGGCGCCTGCCCGACGTGCGAAGGCCTGGGCTATCGCCTGGAATTCGATCCCGAGCTGCTGGTGCCCGATCTTTCCAGGTCGATCGCCGGCGGAACAGTGGCGGCGTGGCGCGGAAACGCGTCGGGAGGGCGAGGCTCCCGCCGAGCCGCCAACGAGACCGGCGTCAAACGCCAGCGGCAACAAATAGAACAATTCCTCGAAGCGCAGAAGACGCCGCTCGATACGCCCCTGTCCGAAATGCGGCCTACTGTGCTGGAGAAGCTCTTTCGCGGCGACGGCCAGGAATTTCCCGGGCTCGTGACGCTGCTCGAGCAAGAGTACGTCACGGCCACCGACTCGGAGCGGCGCGAGCAGCTGGAGTCCTTCCGCGGGCACGTCAGCTGTGCCGCTTGCGGCGGCACGCGGCTGCGGCCCGAAGCCCTCGGCGTGCGAATCGCGGGCCGGACGATCGCCGAAGTTTGCCGGCTCAGCATCGCCGATGCGCGCGAGCTGTTCGCTGGGCTAGCCGGACAGTTCTCGGCGGAGGCCGCACCGGTGGCGGAGCCGATCCTCACGGAAATCACGGCTCGGCTCGGCTTCCTGAGCAAGGTCGGCTTGGAGTACCTCACGCTCGACCGGCCGACCGATACGCTGTCGGGCGGCGAGCTGCAGCGCGTCCGCCTGGCGACCGGTATCGGCAGCGGCCTGGCCGGCATCTGCTACATCCTCGACGAGCCGTCGATCGGCCTGCACCCGCGCGACAACCAGCGGCTGATCGACGCCCTGCGGGACCTGCTGGCCCGCGACAGCAGCGTGCTGGTTGTTGAGCACGACGAAGCGATGATGCGGCAGGCCGATTGGCTGATCGACATGGGGCCGGGCGCAGGCAGCCGCGGCGGCCAGGTTGTGGCTGCGGGAGCTCCCGAAGAGGTGGTCCGGAACCCGGACTCGATCACCGGCCGCTACCTGAGCGGCCTGGAGCGGATCGAAGTCCCTCGCGAGCGCCGCAAGGCCGCCAAGACGCGGAGCATCGTGATCGAGGGCGTCGCGACCAACAATCTCAAGAGCGTGGCGGCGACTTTTCCACTGGGCCTGTTTATCGGTGTGACCGGCGTCAGCGGCTCGGGCAAAAGCTCGCTGATCAACGAGACGCTCGGGCCGGCGCTGATCCGCCGGCTGGGCGGAACCGCTCCTAAACCGGGACCGCACACGGCCCTGCGCGGCGTCAGTCAGATCGACAAGGTAATCCCGATCGACCAGTCGCCGCTGGGACGCTCGCCGCGCAGCAATGCCGCGACCTACACCGGGGCGTTCGACGAAATCCGCAAAGTCTTCGCCGCCACCAAGGAGGCCCGGCAGCTCGGATTCAAGGCCAGCCGCTTCAGCTTCAACGCGGCCGGCGGGCGCTGCGAGGAATGCCAGGGGCAGGGCCAGAAGCGGCTGGAGATGAATTTTCTGCCGGACTTGTTTGTGCGCTGCCCGGCCTGCGAGGGCCGCCGCTTCAACCGGCAGACGCTCGCGGTCCGCTACAAGGGGCTCTCGATTGCCGACGTGCTCGACCTGCCGATCGAAGAGGCCGTGCCGCTGTTTGAGAACCTCCCGGCGATCCACCGCCCGCTGGCGAGCCTGGCCGACGTGGGCCTCGGCTACCTGCGGCTGGGCCAGGCAGCGCCGACGCTGAGCGGCGGTGAATCGCAGCGGGTGAAGCTAGCGACCGAATTGTCCCGCACCGACACCGGGCAGACGCTCTACCTGCTCGACGAGCCGACGACCGGCCTGCACGTCGGCGACATCCGTTTGTTGCTCGGCGTGCTCCAGCGATTGGTTGATCGCGGCAACACCGTGATCGTGATCGAGCATCACCTGGACGTGCTGAAGTGCTGCGACTATCTGCTCGACCTCGGACCCGGCGGCGGCCAGCACGGCGGGCAGCTTGTCGCCACCGGCACACCCGAAGAACTCGCCGCCTTGCCAGACAACGCCACCGGCGAATTCCTGCGCCTTGTGCTTTAGAACGAGCGAGCACGCCGCTTGCCCCGCCCACGCTGCCTGGGACGGCCTTGAGAAACTAGGCGACCCCTCCCTCATTCGATTGCGAGGCCGCTCGGCGGCGAAGCGGTGCGGCCTGGGGCAAGTCTTCCGGCAGCTCTGCAATCTGCCGCAGCCGCGGGTGCAGCGCCGAGTCGAGCAGCGCCGCAATCTCCTCCTCCGTAACCGGAATCGGCGTCAGCGGCAGCGGCGGCACTTCGGCTGGAGCCGGCGCGGCCCGAGCGGGCTCCGGAGCCGCCTGCGCAACGATGTCTTCGCTCTGTCGCTCCTTCTCTCCATCGCTCCATCTCTCCTCCTCCGCCACTCCGCGCTCCGCACTCCGCGTTCCGCGCTGGCGCGCCTCCGACAACCACGCCAGCACCGCCGGGAACATCACGATCGACGCCGCCAGGCAGGTCGTCACGCCGATCGTCAGCACCTGGCCGAGGCTTTGCAGCCCCTGGTGGCGGGCGAGAATCAGGGCCCCGAAGCTCGCGGTCGTCGTGGCCGCCGTCAGCAGCACCGCCGTCGCTGTCGAATCGTTCAGCTCGAAGCGGCCGCTCTGCTGACGCCAGTGGTGCACCAGGTGCACGCCGTGATCGACGCCGATGCCCAGAATCAGCGGCAGCACGATCATATTCGCCGGATTCAGCGGCAAGCCGAGCCACCCGATCGTGCCGCACATCAGCACGACGCCCACGGCCAGCGGCAGCATCGCGAGCAGCGAATGGGCGAGGCTGCGGAAATCGATCCACAAGAGCACGAGCACCGCCACGAGGGCATACAGCCCCGCCCACAAATAGCTGCTCTGCATGTGCCGCGAAGCGTAGTAGGTCTGCACCGGATGGCCGGTGACCCGCGGATCGACGCTCTCGACGGCGTGGACGAACTCTTCCAGCTGCTGCATGTTCCAAATGTTGCCGCGGGCATAGACCTTCAAGAGCCAGGTGCGGTTTTTGCCGACGTAGCGATCGACGAGCTCCGGCGGCAAGTCGTCCAGCCGCGGCGGCACTGGGCTGGCGATGGCCCGCAGCGGAGCCAGCTGCCCGGCGACTTGAGCGAACATGGCGGGCAGGGCCTGCTTCAGGCGCGCGTCCGCCTCGGCCGGCTGCATCGCCGCCAGCGCCGCGCGCAGCTGGGCCAGCGCCGCCGTGGCCGGCGTTTCGAAGGGAGTCTCCTGCGAGAGCAGCTGGTGCGCTCGGGTAACCTCGCGCGCGAGGCCCGCCAGGTCGAGCGGAACCGGCGGCGGCGGCCGGTCCGGAATTGCCGCCAGGTCGCGGCAGACCGCGGCGATTCTCTCGGCCTGCTGCGGCGAGGCATCGGGCAGAAGCGAGCCGATCTCTTCCGTCTTGGCGACGCCGGCGAGCGCCGCGAAGCCGGCCTTTCGCTCGCGCAGCTCCTGCCGCGAGGAGCAGACGCTCACGGCGAACCAGACGCTGTCGTCCATCCGGTTCAGCAGCTGCCGCTCGATGTCGGCGCTTTCCAGATGCCGCGGCTGCAAGTTGAGCAGGTTGTGGTCGTAACGGAGCAGCACCGCGCCGCTGCCGACGACCAGCGTCGCCAGCGCCGAGGCGGCCAGCGTCATCCGCGGCCAGCAGAGCGGCAGCTGCAGCCACTGGCCTGCCGGCAGAATCTCGGGCGTGGTGCGGCTGGGCCAGCGCCGATCGACCAGGAGCACCAGCGGCGGCAGGATCACGATCGCGCTGGCGACGCAGAGCAGGATGCTGCCGCCGGCGATCAGCCCCAGCTCGCGGACCCCGACGAAATCGGTCATCGCCGCCATGAAGAACGCCGCCGCCGTGGTCACGCCGCCGGTGACGACGCCCGGCCCCACCTCGACCGCCGTCCGCAGCAGCGACTCTTCCTCATCGAGGCCCTGCCGGCGGAGCTTCAGGTAGCTGGCAACGTAGTGGATCGCGAAATCGATCCCCAGGCCGATCAGCACCGCGCTGAACGCGCTGGAGAGAATGTTGAGGTGCCCGACGGCCAGCGTCGCGAAGCCGAACGAGTATGTGGTGGCCAGCACCAGGACGACGTTGAGCAGTAGGGCGTGCCGCAGCCCGCCGTAAGCCGCCAGGTAGAGCGCGATCACCATTCCCAGGCTGAGCACGCTGGTCCAGACCATGTCGGTCTGGCTGGCCTGCATCTCGTCGTACTCGATCACCGGCATTCCGGTGAGGCCGATCCAGACCCGCTGGTGCTGGCTCTGCGCCTGGCGGATGATCTCGCGCAGCTGGGCGATCGCGGTAGCGGGGGTGGACTCGCCGGGCTGCTGCCGGAGCTTCGTCAGGACGAAGCCGATGCGGCCATTGTCGGCCTGCAGGTACTGAGGATCGAATTGGTTCAGGGCGGCGGGCAGCGTCGGCGCTGGAGACTGCGGTGGGGCCGCCCCCTGCCCTGCCAGCGCCGCAACCAACGGCCCGATGGCGCGTGCGTACTGCTGCTGAATCGCCGCCCGTTGCTCGGCCGTCGCCGCGGAGACGTGTGTGAGTTGATCGTTTAGCCGGGCCAAGGCGGCCGCCGGATCGGCTGGCTGTCCGGCCGGCGGCAAGGCAGCCGCGGCCTGGCGGAGCCGCTCTTGCAACTGGGCCAGCTCTTCCGGCGGCAGATAGTGCAGCGCCTTGTCTTTGAGCCGCGACAGGTCGCGGCGGTAGAAGACCGATTCGAAGAACTGCGGCTGGGGCCCTAGCTGCTTTGCCAGGTCGTCGATCGCTGCGGTCAATGCCGCGGCCTCATCGCTGCGGACGACGATTACCGCGTCGTCCCGCTGGCCGAACTCGGCCAGGTACGCCAGCCAGCGGCGGTTGTATTCGCTCCGCGGGTTGAGCAGGTCCAGCCGGCTGGTCTTGAATGAGAGGCCGTTGACCGTCACGGCCACGGCGAGCAGCGCCAGCGCCGCCGCCCCGAAGAGCACCGTCAATGGCGCGCGGAGCGACCACTCCGTGAGCGCCAGGAGGGGCGCCGTGAGCAGCGAATCGTCAGCGTGCGGAGTCCTTTCCGCCGGCATGGTAGATCCTGCATCGGCCGGCGTCATGCCGGGGCTGCGAAACAAAGTGCGGGTAATTTAGTAGGCTGGCACGCTCCGGCAAAGACGAATTCGTGCTAGCACTTGAGCCGCACCCATCGATCAGCCATCCTGCTCTTCCGGAGACCAGCCATGGCAATCACCCGCATGCTTGCATTCGCTTGGGTCTGCTGTGCTACTGCCGCCGTGTTGGCACAGCCCTACGGCCAGCCCGACCGCGGCGCGCCGGGCGACGAGATGATCCAGGGGTACCTCGCCCGCGAGACGGCAAAGCTGGCAGCGGCCTATGCGGACGACGTCAAGTCGCTCGCCGCGTGGGAGGCCAGCCGGCCCGAGTATCTCGAGCAGTACTACTACATGCTCGGCCTGTCGCCGCGGCCCGAGCGGACGCCGCTGGAACCCAAGGTGACGGGCACGCTCAAGGGGGACGGCTACGAGGTCGACCTGATGCACTACCAGAGCCGGCCGGGGCTCTACGTGACCGGGAACCTCTACCGCCCGGCGGAGGTAAAGCCGGGCGAGAGGCTGCCGGCCGTGTTTTATGTCTGCGGACATTCCCAGCGGGGTCGCGACGGCAACAAGGTGGCCTACCAGTCGCACGGCCTGTGGTTCGCGCGGCACGGCTACATCTGCCTGGTCGTCGATTCGCTGCAGCTGGGCGAGATCGCGGCGATCCACCACGGCACGTACCACCTCAATCGCTGGTGGTGGCATTCGCGGGGCTACACGCCGGCCGGGGTCGAGGCCTGGAACGGCGTCCGCGGGATCGACTATCTGTGCAGCCGGCCGGACGTCGATCCGCAGCGGATTGCCGTGACCGGCATCAGCGGCGGCGGCGCGGCGACGTTCTGGGTCGCGGCGGCCGACGAGCGGGTGAAGGTCGCGGTGCCGGTCAGCGGCATGGCCGACCTCGAATCGTACGTGCCCAACCGCGTGATCAACGGGCACTGCGACTGCATGTTCCTCTACAACACGTTCCAGTGGCCCTGGACGCGGATCGCCAACCTCGTCGCTCCGCGTCCGATGCTGTTTGTCAACAGCGACAAGGACGCGATCTTTCCGATGGACGCCAACGAGCGGATCAGCCCCCGCCTGGAGCGGCTCTACAGCCTGTATGGCGCGGGCGGCGACGTCGATGCGGTCGTCAGCGTCGGCGGCCACGCTTATCGCCAGGACATCCGCCAGGCGGTCTACCAGTTCATCAACGCGCACCTGAAAGGCGACGCGCGGCCGATTACCGACAGTGAGATCGACATCGTCAGCGAAGGCCGCGACCCCGGGCCCTATCCGATCGCGCCGGAAAGGCTCCGCGTCTTTCCGACCGACGCCGATCTGCCGCGGGATGAGGTCAACACGAAAATCGACCAGCAGTTCGTGCCGATCGCGAAGAATGCGGCGCCCAAGGCCGGCGAGTTTGAGGCGTGGAAGGCAACGCTCCGCGCCGAGCTGCGGCGCGTGAGCTTCCGCTATTTCCCAGAGACAATTCCCGCGGCGAAGAAAATCAGCGACGCCGACGCCTTGACGGAGCGGCTCGAATCCGAGGAGGGCGTCGGATTCCACTTGAGGTTTATCGGCGAGAAGCTGCCCGGACCCAAAAATGGCATGTTGCTGGTCGTACTGGGCGAGGAGGAAGCCGGCACGACGCCCGACTGGATCAAGAACGTTCCGTCCGACGGGCGGGCGGTCGTTTTGTGCGAGCCGCGCGGCATCGGAGCCACGAAGTGGACACGCAAGAACGGGCCGAACTATGTCGAGCGATCGCACGCACTCTTGGGCCGCACGGTCGATACGGGCCGCGTGTGGGACGTGATCGCAGCGGCGAAGTTCCTCAATGTCCATTACCAAAGCCGGCCAAAGATCTTTGTCGCCGGGCGGGAAGGCGCGGGACTGATCGCCGCCTATGCTGCCGCGCTCGACGACTCGATTGCCGGCGTCACGCTGATTCAGCCGCCCGCGACGCACATGGATAGCGCCGCTCCGCAGTTCCTTAGCGTGCTGCGAATCTGCGACGTACCGGCGGCGCTCGGCCTGATCGCTCCGCGGCCGCTCGTCGTCGAAGGCTCGCCCGCCGACGTATTCGCAGTCACGTCCGCCGCCTATTCCGCCGCCGGGGCTGGCGAAAAGCTCTCGATCAAGTAAACGGCGCCCCAGCAGCCCGCTGTATCGGTTGTGACGAATCTGCCGAAAGCGGCGGGCAGGCAGTGACCTAGACTTG
>DASRJB010000019.1:0-3431 GCA_035649715.1 Pirellulaceae bacterium | reverse complement strand
ATCAGCGCCATCGGCCGCGTCGCCAAGCAGCCGGAACTGAAGTTCTGCGCCGTGAGCGTAGAACCGGTGGTCGGTCAGTCAGTGGTCGGTCAGTCGGTAGGCAAGTGAGGCTACTCGACCACCGACTTACCGACCACCGACTTTCTGACCGACCGACCACCGACCACCGACTCCCATGCTCCACAAATCCTTCTTCCGCTCCGGCCACTTGCCGACGCTCATCGCCGCGTTCCTCTACTTCGACGTCAGCTTCATGGTCTGGGGGCTGCTGGGCGTCCTCGTGACGTACATCATGGCCGAGTTGCCGCTCTCGCCGCTCGAAAAGGGACTGCTCGTCGCCACGCCCACGCTCGGCGGTGCGCTGTTGCGGCTGCCGATGGGCATTCTGGCTGACCGCTGGGGCGGCAGGCGCGCGGGCATTCTGGGAATGGGCCTGACGATCGTGCCGCTCGTGCTCGGCTGGCTCTGGGCCGATTCGTTTTACGAGCTGCTGTTGGCGGGCTTCCTGCTGGGCATTGCGGGAGCGAGCTTTGCCGTCGCACTGCCGCTGGCCAGCCGCTGGTATCCGCTCGAGTATCAAGGCCTGGCACTCGGCATCGCCGGCGCGGGCAACAGCGGCACGGTGGTCGCGGCGCTCGTCGCCCCGCGGCTGGCCGAGGCGCTCGGCTGGCACGCGGTTCTGGCTGCCGCGGCGGGTCTGGTGCTGGTGACCCTCGCCGCGTTCTACCTGCTGGCCAAGGACAGCCCAAATCAGCCGCCGCCCAGAAGCCTGGCCGACTATGCGCGGCCGCTGGCCCACCCTGATGCCTGGCGGTTCTGCCTGTACTACTGCGTGACGTTCGGCGGCTTCATCGGCCTGGCGAGTTTCCTGACGCTCTTCTTTCATGAGCAGTACGACCTCAGTCGGGTGTCGGCCGGGTCGCTGACGGCGCTGTGCGTCTTCAGCGGCTCGCTGCTGCGGCCGGTCGGCGGCTGGCTGGCCGACCGCCTCGGCGGGACGAAGCTGCTGGTCGTGGTCTTCGCGGTAGTGTTCGTGCTCATGTCGGGCGCGGCGACACTGCCGCCGCTGGCCGTTGCCTTGACGCTCATCGTCGTCGTGATGGGCCTGTTAGGCGCGGGCAACGGCATCGTATTTCAACTCATCCCGCAGCGCTTTCACCGCGAGATCGGCGCGATGACCGGCATCGTCGGCGCCGCTGGCGGCCTGGGCGGCTTCCTGCTCCCCAGCGCCCTCGGCCTCGCCAAAGGCCTCACCGGCTCGTTCAGCCCGGGCCTCGCGGGATTCGCCGCGGCGGCCCTCGCCGCAGCTCTCCTCGTCTGGCCCGCCGCGCGAGCAGTTCTCGCCGAACAGCGCGGGCTGGATGCGGCGGCCAGCTAGCAGCGGCTTACCTTGACCGACTGCCCTGTCTGGACTATCGTCCGCGGGCTTTTCGCAGCGGCAGACCGCGGGGCGTTCCTATGGTGGGCAGTCGAATCTGGCAGCTGGTGCTCGGCTGCGCGCTGATCCTCGGCCTGCCGGCGGTCTCGCGCGGCCAGGCGCTCGAGGAGCTGCGCGAGGATGTGCGGACTAACAGTCCCGATCCGCCACGCGAGGAGTCGCCGCCGGCGCCGCGGAAGCCAGCGTACGGCTGCGACCATTGCGAGGACGACAGCGACTACGGTTTTGGCGGCCTGCTCTTGTTTGCGATCACCGCGCCGTTCTGGGGTCCGCCGGTGTGGTCGGGCGACAGCTACTCTGAGACGGGCTACTTCGCGCATTTTCCGTATCAGCACGACGACGGCTACATGATCATCGGCCCCGCGCTGGCCGAGGGCGAGCTGTATCGCTGGTCACTCCGTGGGCGGGCCGAATATGGCACCGACTTCCGCAACCTGGAATGGACCGGCGGCCACCTGCTGCTCGACACCAGCTCGCGGCTGGGGCTGGAGGCCGACTTTCGCCACGTTCGCGAGGACGTGCCGCCGGGCCGGTTCGATTCGGTTTGGCTCGGCGACGGCAATATCGTGTTCCGTTTCGCACAGAGCGAGCTGCTCGTGATGCGGACGGGCCTGGGCGTCACCTGGCTCTCCGATCCGGCCGACTCGAACATGGGCTTCAACTTCACGTACGGCGGCGACTTCTTTCCGATCCAGCCCTGGATTTTCTCCGGCGAGCTGGACCTCGGCACGCTCGGCCACACGAGCGTCGTCCACTTCCGCCTGACCACGGGCGTCAATCTGGGCATGACCGAAGCCTTCCTCGGCTACGACTATTACGACGTCGGTCGCACGCAGATCGCCGGCCTCGTGGCGGGCCTGCGGGTGTGGTATTAGGCCGGTCGGTCGGTGAGTCGGTGACAGACCGACCGGCTCGCCCCGCCGTATTTTCCGACTTTGCCGTCCGCGCGGGCTCGCGGATTTCGAAGTAGCATGCCCAAAGCGGCGTTCTATGTTTGACTCGGGTCGCATCGATTCGAGGAGCCGCTCATGCCCAAGTTCTTTCAGGCTGGCCAGCAGGAACTGCAGTCGAACCAGTGGGTCTCCAAGCACACGGCGGACCGGCCATCGTTCCAGTGCGACATCAACCGCGGGCTGTTTCGCTCGGGGCATTTCCAGGTGTTCGCGATGCCGGCCGGGCTGCTCTGCCTGGAGATGCGGCACAAGGACTACGGCAACATCGGGCAGGGAGGCAATAACTATGCTGGGATGTTCTTCGCGATGCAGTTCGGCGCGATCGGCGGACTGGCCGCGGGCCTGGCCGCCGCCCGCGACGCCGAGCGCTACGGCGGCACGCCCGCCCAGCGCTGGGAAAAGAGCTTCGAGCTGATGGACGAGAGCGAGCTGCTGGAGCTGGCCCGCCAGCGCCGCAAGAGCTTCGTCTGCAAGCTGAACGAAATCCGCTCCGTCACGATCAACGCCCCCAGCCTGCTCAGCCGCACGCTCGGCGACAACTCGCTCGCCGGCAACATTACCGTCCGCGACAAGTGCATGGGCAAGATTGTCATGCAGGTTCGCGACCAGACGCATATGGCCGTAGCGGTCGAGGCCTTGGCAAAACGCCTGGGCGACCGGGCCAAGGTCAATGTCGAGTTCGACGAGCGGACGCGGCGGTTCCGGAAGCGGAAAGGTCGGTCGGTTGTCGGTCAGTCGGTTGGTCGGTGAACGACCAAACACCGACCTACCGACCACTGATCGACCGACTCACCGGATTGGCGCGCCACTTGCACCTGACTGGTCTGCCTCTTGGGAGCCCAGTCATGTCGTTACTTGAATTCCTCCTGTTGCTGTTGATCGCCGGCATTTGCGGCAGCGTGGCCCGCGCGATGGCCGGCTACTCGCACGGGGGTTGCCTGGTGTCGATTGCCCTGGGGTTCGTCGGCGCGCTGATCGGCACCTGGCTGGCCCGGGCGGCCAACCTGCCCGACCCGCTGACGATCCAGATCGGCGGCCAC
>DASRJB010000018.1:0-5396 GCA_035649715.1 Pirellulaceae bacterium | reverse complement strand
TGGGCCGCGTACCTGCGCACGTACGACCGCATCGGCAACGATCCGTACGTCGGCCACCGCCTGGTCTCGCTGCTGTTTGAAGCCGGAGCGAAACCGCGGCGGAACACGTGGCTGTTCTTCGGCGCCTGTGCCGGGCAGCCGGAATTGCTCGCGGCCTATGTCGAGAATCTCGCGCGGATCCTCGAAGGGGTGCGGGAGCCGATTCTCGCCCTGGGTGAATTCGACGCGGCCACGTTCGACTCCTGCCTGGCCGGCATCCGCGCCTGGGGCTTGCGGCCGGACGCCGCGTACTGGTACGCCGTCGCCTGGGCCGAGGGCGAGCGGCCGGCGTAGTTCTTTTGCCGTGAATCCGAGTTTCGCCGCGCCCGGCCAGTCAGTAGGATAAAAGGTCGAACTTGGGGCCAATTTTCGCTCGAGTGAGGTTGCGACATGAGGTTCTTCGACAGCAGGGCGACCGCGTTTTTGGCCAGCGTGCTCGTGACACTTGCCGGCTGCGGCGGTCCGGTCAGCAGTCCGCCGGCCGTCACGGCGGTGGCCGCCGCGGCAGCGCCTCCGCCGCCTGCCCCCGCGGAAGCCCCGCTCATCGGCGAGCCCGAGGCAGCGCCCGCTGAACTTGCGCCGGCCGTGGCGGAACCTGCCGCGCCAGAGCCGCCGAGCGAGCCGCCCACATCCGACAAGGAACTGGAAAACGCTCTCGCCGCCGCGGAGCCGCAGGCCGCATTTCAGCCACCGGCCGGGCCGCTCAAAGGGGAACACCCGTTCCGCGACCGGCTGCGGGTGCCGGACTTTCCGGCCGGAATGACCTGGCTCAACACGAAGCCGCTGACAAAGAAGGACCTCGCGGGCAAATTTGTGCTGCTCGACTTCTGGACCTATTGCTGCATCAACTGCATGCACATCCTGCCGGAGCTGAAGAAGCTCGAGCACGAATATCCGAACGACCTCGTGGTGATCGGCGTGCACTCTGCGAAGTTCGAGGCCGAGAAGATCACCGAGAACATCCGCTCGGCGATCTTGCGGAACGAGATCGAGCATCCCGTGGTCAACGACAAGGACCACGACATCTGGAACATATACGGGATCAGCAGCTGGCCCACGGCGATCCTGATCGACCCGCAGGGGATGGCCGTGTGGGGCACGCGGGGCGAGTTCAAGGCCGCCGACGTGAAGGCCAAGTTGGACGCGGCCTTGCCCTTCTATCGCGACAACAAGCTGCTTGACGAGCGGCCCTTCAAGCTCGACCTGGAGTCGGCCAAGGAGGCCGCCGGGCCGCTCAGCTTTCCCGGCAAGATTCTGGCCGACGAAAAAGGCCAGCGGCTGTTTATCAGCGACAGCAACCACAACCGCATCGTCGTGGCGGGGCTCGACGGCAAGCTGCTCGACCTGATCGGGGCCGGCCCGAGCGGCCGCAGCGACGGCGACTTCAAAACCGCGACGTTCAACCATCCGCAGGGCTGCGCCCTCGTGGGCAACACGCTGTATGTCGCCGATACCGAGAACCACCTGCTCCGCAAGGTGGACTTGCAGAGCAAGATGGTGACGACGATCTCCGGCACCGGCGAACAGGCGGCGAGTGGCTTTCCGGGGCTCGACCCGGCCAAGACGGCGATCTCGCGCGAGGAATTGCCCGACCGCTGGGTCGGCCCGCCGCAATCGACGGCCCTCAACAGCCCGTGGGCCCTGTGGGTCCACAAGCAGGACCTGTACATCGCGATGGCCGGCCCACATCAAATCTGGAAAATGCCGCTCGATGAGCGCGAGATCGGCCCCTATGCCGGCAACGGCCGCGAGGACATTGTGGACGGCCTCTTGCTCCCCAAGGTGCCGTACATGCTGGGCTTCTCGTCGTTCGCCCAGCCCAGCGGTCTTTCGTCCGACGGCACGTGGCTGTACGTCGCCGACAGCGAAGGCAGCTCGATCCGCGCGGTGCCGCTGGATCCGAATCCGACGAAGCGGGTGCGGACCGTCGTCGGCTCGGCCCACTTGGATAGCGGCCGCCTGTTCGCCTTCGGCGACAAAGACGGCGCGAAGGCCGTGGCAAAGCTCCAGCACTGCCTGGAGGTGGTCTATGTTGGCGGCCCGGCCGCTAGCGGCAAGATCTACGTCGCCGACACCTATAACCACAAGATCAAAGTCGTCGATGCCAAGACCGGCGAGACGAAGACACTCGCCGGCAACGGCCAGCCGGGAAAAGCGGACGACCCGCCCCAGTTCCACGAGCCGGCGGGACTGGCCCACGTGGCGGGCAAGCTCTATGTCGCGGATACCAACAACCACCTGATTCGCGTCATCGACCTGGCGACGGGCAAGGTCAGGACGCTGACGATCGCCGGCCTGCCGGCAGCGGGAGCGGCCAGTTCGTCGCAGCCGATCGCCGGCGGCGGCGGCGCTGACGCAGGCGCCGACGATCCGCCGCCTGCGCCAAAGGCTCCCGCGCCGAAGAAACCCGCCTTCAAGGGCGCTCACCAGGAGAAAGTCCCGGCCGCGACCGTTCAGCCGGTCGATGGCATCGTGAAGCTCAGCGTGGAGCTGAAGGTGCCGGAGGGCTGGCACGTCAATCCACTCGCACCGATGTCGTATTGGCTCGACTCGCCGCGGGCGCAGGGAGCGGCCGACCGCGCCGCCTTCGGCCGGACGAAGCTCGCCAGGCCAGTCGCCAAATTCGAAGTCCCCCTAAAAGTCGCCGCGGCGGGCGAGGACGAGGTCCAGGTCTCGCTCGACTATTACTATTGCCAGGACAAGGACGACGGCGTTTGCAAAGTCGGCTCCGTCGTGTTCACCGTCCCGTTAAAGCTGGCAACTGACGGGTCAAAATCGCCCGTCGTGCTGGCCCATTCGATCTTGGAGTAGCTACGGCGAGCCGGTGGCCGCAACCTCTGGCGCGCCGTCGGTCTTGGGCTCCATCCGTCGCGGGCGCGTGAGGTCGTCGAGCTTGGCGCTGAGCTTGGAAGCGGCCAGTGGCGTCTCGGTCCGCAGCCAGGGCAGGATCACGCGGAACGTGGAGCCCTTGCCCAGCTCGCTCTCGACCGTCACTTCCCCGCCGAGCAGCTTGCACAGCTCCTTGACGATCGACAGGCCCAAGCCCGTCCCGCTGTATTCGCGGGTCAGGTTGTCGCGCCCGAGCACGGCTTTGCCCTGGCGGAACTTCTCGAAGATGATGTCCTTCTCGGCTGCGGGAATACCCACGCCGGTGTCGGCGACCCAGATTTCGATCCGCCCCCGCGAATCGCCGCGGGCCCCCACGGTGATCCGGCCGCCCTCGGGCGTGAACTTGATCGCGTTGGACAGCAAGTTCGTCAGGATCTGCTGCACCTTGGCCTGGTCCTGATAGAGCAGCGGCAAGTCGCGGTCGATCTCGGTCCGCAGGTCGATGTTCTTCTCCTCAGCCAGCGCGCCGACCAGGTCGATTTGCTCCGCGATCAGCGCTTCGATGCGGAACTCCGAGAGCCGGACATCCATCTTGCCGGCCTCCATCTTGGCCAGGTCGAGGATGTCGTTGATCATGTCCAGCAGCTTGCGGCCGGAGACCTGGATATTCAGGGCATAGCGTTTCTGCTTGTCGTTCAGGGCCTCCAGGCTCTGGAGCACCTCGGAGAAACCGATGATGCTATTGAGCGGCGTGCGCAGCTCGTGGCTCATCGTGGCCAGGAACTCGCCCTTGAGGCGGTTCATCTCGTGCAGCTGCATGTTCAGGTGGGCCAGCTCGTCCACCTTGCCGTCCAGCTCCGTATTGGCCTCGCGCAGGTCCGACTGCGTCTCGACGAGGTGGCGGAGCATCTTGTTGAACGACGCGGCGAGCTCCTCGAACTCGTCGTTGGTGTGGATGTCGGCCCGCTGCTCCAGGTCCCCCTTGGCCACGGTGTCGCTCACGTCGCGAAGGTGAGCCAGCGGCTTGATGACGATGTACTTGACGACGTAGTACAAGGCCACCATCGCCAGGAAGACCGTCAGGATGCCGACCGACCAGAGGATCGCCCGCGTCCGGTTCACCGCCTGACGGATTTCGGCATAGGGCATCGTCACGCGGACGACGCGGAACGGCGTGCTCCGCGGGTCGAAGACGCTGCCGGCGTACGATGCGCTCGTCGCGGCCGACTCGGCGAAGCTGCCGTGCATTCCTTCGTGGCAGGAAATGCAGTAGGGCGTCCAGTCGATGACTTCGTAATAGATGTATTTGCCTTCGTGCGGCCGGGCGAAGCCCCGCGACAGCGGCCGCGATTGCTGCGACTCCAGGAACGCCGCGGCGGCGCTCGGCGTCGCCGCGCCGCCCGCGGGCTGCCCGTGCTGCACGCCCTGCACGATCCGCTTTTCCGCCTCATCGCGCAGGCTGCGGAGGATCGCCCGCTCGGCGTCGTTCTCGGGCGCTTCGAGCCGGATCCCGGCCCGCGTCGGCTCCTGCGCGTCATCGGTCCGGATGATCCGCGTCTGCAATTCTTCGCGATCGAGCTTGCGGACCAGGTCCTCCTGGAGCTTGAGCTGCAGGGCCAGGTTCTTCTTCTCCTCCTCGGTCTTCGTTTCACGCCAGGTGAGCCCCGTCCAATGCACGTAATACAGGTAAACGCGAGCGACGCCGCGGCCCTTGTACTGGGCCGTGTCGTCGATCAGGTTCTCGGCGATGCGGCCGACCGAAAAGAACGCCAGGATGATCAGGCCGCCCACGCACAGGCCAAACAGCCAGCGGCACTTGCGCTCCAGGTTGCTCTCGCCGAGCACGCGCTTTAGCGAACGATAACCGCTCATCAGCCCTGGCCTGGTGGAAGAAACTGCCGGCCCCGCTTGATTTTACGGCGATTCCCCCGGCGCAGCCAGAGCAGACGGTCACCGCCGCACCCGTCCAAGCAGCGCTGGCAGTCTGGCGCCTCAGCGGCTAAGATCAACCGTCGGAACATCGAACTAGCCCGGCTCGTCCCAGGTTGGGGTCCAGGGATGCCTCCTCTCGCGAGTCTGCCGCGCGTTGCCGCCTTGCTGGCGTGTACGGCTGCCTGGCCCGCCGCGGCAGCGGACGTTGCCGAACTCGATCCCGCCGCCGTCCTGGCGCAGCACGGCCTGGCGCGGGTGGATCGCGTGTGGGTGCTGGCCGACGAGTTGCGGCTGCGTCGCGACCTGGCCGAACTGCCCAAGCGCCGCGAGCGGCTACTGGCCGTCGAGCACGACCTCGACCAGCGGATCGAAAAGAACCGCCAGCGCTGGCAAGAAGCTCAGCCGGCGATTGCCGCACTCCGCCAGTCGCTGGCCCGGCTGGGGTCGGAGGACCCGCAGCGGCAACTGCTGGCCCAACAGATCGACGCGTTGGCGGCTGCGGCCGCTGAGCCGACGAAAATCGGCGCCAAGAGCGAAGTTCGCTCGCGGGTCCTCGTCTGGATCGACGAACGAAACAGCCTGGCGTCGGCCCTGGC
>DASRJB010000017.1:0-3455 GCA_035649715.1 Pirellulaceae bacterium | reverse complement strand
ATTCATCGTCGCTTTGGTAGCGATCGGTGATGTACCGCGTCGCGCCGT
This sequence comes from Pirellulaceae bacterium, assembly GCA_035649715.1. Lineage (GTDB taxonomy): Bacteria > Planctomycetota > Planctomycetia > Pirellulales > Pirellulaceae > CAYLLN01. Next base: position 3,407 of record DASRJB010000017.1, on the reverse strand, counting down.
CGGCGTCGCGAAAGACGCGGCACTCGGCGGTCGGCACGTCGGCCGCGTGCAGCACGTTCTTGCAGAAGACCTTGCTGCCTTCGAGCTGGCTGGCGGCCTTGGAAGGGCCAAAAACACGCAGTTTTTCCCGGTGGAAGACGTCCACGATGCCCGCGACCAGCGGCCCTTCGGGGCCGACGACGGTCAGGTCGATGGCCGCATCCCTGACGAACTTCACCAGCCCCGGCAGGTCGTCGGCGGCGATCGGCACGTTTTCGGCTTCGGCCGCCGTGCCGGCGTTGCCGGGCGCGACGAAGACCCGCTCCACGCGCGGGCTAGCGGCGATCTTCCACGCCAGCGCGTGCTCGCGCCCGCCGCTGCCCACGACCAGCACTCTCATGAAAACACCACGTCGGTGGAAAGATTCCTACGACTGAAATATACGCCAGCGCGTCAAACCAAGGAAGTTGCCCAATGGGGAGGATCAGGGAGGGCAAGGCTCCCGCCGAGCCGCGAATCGCGCGAAAAGCGAAGGCTCAGCAGGAGCTTCGCCCCTCCCGAGATTTTTATTCGGGCAGCAGCGAGATGATCCGCCCGCGGCGCGTCTCGGCGATTTCCAGCTTGCCTTCGCGGGCCAGCCAGCCGATGCCCTGCATCACCAGGTCGCGATTGCCGCCGACGCGCTCGACGATTTTGGCCAGCGACTGCGGCCCATGCTCGCTCAGCGTCCGCCACACCGCGCCGGCCGCTTCACCGATTTGCGAGACGCTCCCGTTCAATGTGGCTGTCGTCATGGGCCGCTCGCTCCTCCTGTGCATTCCACGAATGCCCGCCGCACCTCCATTGTGAGCGAGCCAGCCGCTCGCCGTAAAGCGGATGGCAGTGCGCGCTGCCGTACCTACTGCGGCGCGCGCAGGCAGCCCAGAAATTCCAGCACCGCCAGCCGCTCCGGCAGGCTCTGGGCGAAGAACCGCTTCGTGCAGGGTTCGGCCTCGCCGCCGTGCAGCGCGATCGCCTCGACCAGGCTGGCCGCCCGCCCGTCGTGCAGGTACGGAGCGGAATCGGCCACGCCCCACAAGGGCGGCGTCCGCCATTCCGACTCGACCGGCGTCGGCTGCGCGCGGAATTCGATCCGTTCCCGCGTCTCCTTATCGGGAACGAGCACGACGCTCGGCCCGGCGACCAGCGATTGGCTGCCGCCGTTGTAGCCGCGCGGACGCGGCGGCTGCGGCTGAATCGACGACTTGAGCGCCTCGCCGTCGGTGGTCCCCAGGATCGACTCGTCGGTCGGCGGCAGGCGCTTGCCCGTCGCCACGAAGGTGGCCTCCGCCGGCGCGGGGTCGGTCAGCGCCTCGCCCAGGTCGTGCAACAGGAGATCGCTGTAAATTCCCTGCACCGGCCCGATCCGCTCCACGTGGCACGCGGCGCAGCCGATCTTGCCGAACAGGTCGCGCCCTTGCTCGGCCAGGGCCTTCTTGTCAGGGTCGGCGGGCAGGACCATTCGCGGCGCGGGCAGCTGCGCGACAAACGCCGTCAGCGACCGGCACTCGCTCGCCGAAAGGTCCAAGCCCACCGGCCGGTACTTCGGCCGCTGGGGATCGCGCGGCTGCTCGTGGCCGGGCACTTCCAGGCCCAGTTCGTTGGCACACGCGCCGAGGACGAAGTCGTGCAGCGTCTCGATTTGTCCCCGCCAGCCGAAGCGGCCGACTCTGTCGAATCCGATCGGCGGCACGCGGCCAGAAACCTCGCTCTGCTGCTCCTGGGCCAGGGTGCGGAGCATCCCGTCGGGGATGGAATCGATCAGCCCCGCGCCGAACAGGGCCGTCGTGTTGCGCTGCGTCGTCACCAGGCGCAGGGGCGGCGGCGTCTTCACCTCCGCTTCGGCAGTGCGGGCCAGGGACTGCTGCAGCGACCGGCGCTCGCCGGCGGTCGGGTCCAACGGGACCGGCTCGAGCACGAATTTCGAGCGGAACACCTCGTAGGCGGGGTCGTTGCTGAAGCGGTGCAGGATGATCGTGGCCGAGATATCGTCGCTCCGCGAGACGAAGTTGGGATGTTGCTCGCGGAGGGCGGCGAGCAGTTGCTTCTTCTCGGGCCGCGAGGACCGCAGGCCCGCCGAGAGGAGCACGACGTTCACATCCACCGGCCCGCCGCCGCCGAGGCCGCCCTGCACGTGGCAGGCCGCGCACGAGACGTGATTGAAGAGCGGGCCCAGGCCGTCGCCCAGATTTCCGGCGTTTCGCGCCGTGAATTTCCGCTCGAAGAGCTGCCGGCCTTCCTGGACGGGGCTGGGCTCTTCATCTCCGCGGGCGACCGGAGCGACGAGCGCCAGGGCGATCGGCAAGCACAGCCAGCGGCAGCGGTTAAGGCTTCGCATTTCTGGTTACTCCAATCGTTTGCTTCGCGCTAGCCGGCGGAAGCGCTTCTCGCATGGCGGCGGCCAGCCGGGCAGGCGTGGCGTCGCTCGAAAGCTGGGCGATGCGAAAACCGCGCGCGTCGAACACGAGGTACCGCAGCGGCTGGCCGCGGACGTAGCTCACCGAGGGTAAGAGCGCATCCGATAGAAGCAGGCTCAGTTCGTCGAGCGTGACCACTTGCACGGCGAATTTGGAGAGGTCGGGCAATCCCGCCGCTGCCTTTTTCCATTCGAACGGCGGCGCATCGGCGGCCGGCGCCAGCGGCGGAGATGGCGATTCGACCAGGTTCGCGCGCGCCGACATCCTGCTACGCAAGGAACGCGGCGGCGGAATTGACGGCTGGTACGACGAGGCGGTGAAGTAGTCGTCGTCGCCGATGACCAGCAGTGTCGGCTTGTTCGCTCTCCGCTCCAGGGCCCACCAGGCGGCCAGGTCGGCCCGCCGCTTGGGATAGGTAAAGAACCGTTGCCCGCTAGACGCCGCATAGGCGGGGCCGGCCAGGTCGCCCAGCGCCGCGAGCGGATACTCGGAAAGGACGAAATGGGCCAGCTCGCCGGCCAGGCCGCCGTGAGCCGCCAGCGGCGCGAGCCCGCCGGCCTGTGCGTCGCGACGCCATTGCGGTCCCAGCCGCATCAGCAGCATCGATTCGAACGTCGCCCGGGCCGCTGCCACGACGTTGGGCAAGTCAACCGTCGATTCGCCCTCCGGCAAGCTATCCTCCTGCCACCGCGACGGGAAGCGCCGCGCGAATTCCGGCAGGTCCGCCTTCGCAATCGCCGCCAGGTGCGCCCGCCGCGCGGCCAGCGGCTGCTCGGCGGCCGGCAGCTTCGCCACATCCGCGTAACACCGCTCGGCCCACTCCAGCTCCGCGAGCAGCTCGGCGGCTGAGACGAAACCGGGAATGAAATGCAGCACCCGCTCGTCCGGCAGGCAGACATAGGCAATCGCGAAATCCTGCTCCGAGGCTTTGTCGGTCCGGGCCAGGTGCAGCGAGCCGGCCTCGCCCACGCC
>DASRJB010000016.1:0-3684 GCA_035649715.1 Pirellulaceae bacterium | reverse complement strand
GCCGCGCGACGCCCCGCCAGCTCCAGTCCCACGCGCACCGGCTGCTCCTTGTTCTGCTTCGCGGCGACCAGTGCCGCTCGGCCTAGAAAATCGCGGCCTTCGAGGTTGACCGCGAACGAGAGCCCGGCCTGCAGCGGGTTGATCTGCTCGGAAAGCTCGTGGCCATACAGCGGCATCGCGGCTTCCAACCGCAGCGTGTCGCGAGCACCAAGCCCAGCGGCCATCGCACCCGTCGATTTGCCGTGGGCCAGCACCTTCTCCCAGACTTCCACCGCCGCGGCTGCCGGGACGATCAGCTCGCAGCCGTCTTCGCCCGTGTAGCCCGTGCGGCTGACGACGCCCCGCTGCCCGCAGATCGTCGTTTCCGTGCCGGTGTAATAGCCCAGGCCGCCGATATCCGCGCCGACGAGCGGCTCGACGCACCGCAGGGCGGCCGGCCCTTGCACGGCGATCATCGCCGTTTCCTGCGTGCGGTCGGCCAGCTGCACGTCGTCCGCCGGCGAAAGCTGCGAGCGGAACCAGGCCACGATCTTCTCGCGATTGCTCGCGTTGACGACGACCAGGTGATACAGCCCGCCGCGGCTCTCCTGGAGGTGATAGACGAGCACGTCGTCGAGAATGCCGCCGCTCGCATTGCAGACGAGCGAATAGCGGATCTTGCCCGGGCCCTGGCCGACAACCTTGCGGGTCAGCAGGCGGTCGAGGAACGCCTCCGCGCCGCCGCCGTCCAGCCGCAGGCGGCCCATGTGCGAGACGTCGAACAGGCCCGCCGCGGTCCGCGTCGCCTGGTGCTCGGCGACGATCGAGCCGTACTGCACCGGCATCGACCAGCCCGCGAAATCGACCATCCGCCCGCCGTGGGCGGAGTGCCAGTCACCCAGCGGCGTCCTGTGGAGCGGGCCGGTCATCGGGCAGTAACTTGTGAAGGAACGAAGGAACACCGGCATTGTATCGCCGCCGGGGCGAGGTGCCAGTGGCGGAGAAGCGGCCGAAGAACTCAAGAACTGAAGGACCGAAGAACCAAACTAACGCCGCTCACGTTTCCCTCGCGTACCCGGCTGCGATTCGCTATCCTGCCTCTGCCCCGCCCGGAGCCCTCATGTCGAAGCCTTCAGCGCCCGTCGATCAGTCGCCCCAAACGCTGCCGCGCATCCTCGGGCCCTTCGACGCGGTGATGATCGTCGTCGGTTCGATCATCGGCTCCGGCATCTTTCTGAAGGTCAGCACGATCGACAACCTCGTGCCGTCGTTCGGCACGATCATGGCCGTCTGGGTCGTGGGCGGTCTGGCCACGCTTTGCGGCTCGCTCTCGCTGGCGGAGCTGGCGGCGATGTTGCCGCACGCCGGCGGGCCGTACGTCTATCTGCGGGAAGCGTACGGCCGCATCGCAGCCTTCCTGTGGGGCTGGGCCGAGTTTTCGATCATTCGCACCGGCTCGCTCGGCAGCCTGGCCTGCGGCACGGTCATCTACCTCAACAAGTTCCTGGATTCGCTCGAGACGAACGGCGCTCTGCCCGCATTTCTCGCCGACCTCGTGCCGCTGTCGCACGTCGCGCAGGCCGCCGCCACGATCCTGGCCGTCCTCACGCTGACCTGGATCAACATCATCGGCACGCGCTCGGCCGCCCGCACCCAGAACATCACCGCGGTGATCAAGGTCGGCTTCCTGATTGTCCTGATGCTCGGGCCGCTGGCGCTGGGGCACTGGAACACGGCCAACCTGAGGCCGATCGCGCCGCCGACGATTGACCTCAACCTGTTCAAGGCGTTCGGGCTGGCGATGGTCGCCGTCTTCTGGCCCTACGACGGCTGGATCAACATCGGCCCCGTCGCCGAAGAGGTCCGCCAGCCGGAGCGCAACGTGCCGCTCGGCCTCGGCCTCGGCGTGCTCGTCGTCACGCTCGTCTATTGCGGCGCGAACGTCGGTTATCACCTCTGCTTGCCGCTCGACAAGACGATGAAGTCGCAGGCGATCGCCGCCGACGTGTTCGAGACCATTCTCGGCCCTTACGGCGTGCCGCTGGCGGCTGCGGGCGTGATGATCTCGATGTTCGGGGCGCTCAACTCCAACCTGATGGCCGGACCGCGAATTTACTTCGCCATGGCCCGCGACCGGCTGTTTCCCAGCGCGATCCAACAGATTCACCCGCGGTTCAAGACACCCACGAACGCGATCCTGGCCCAGTCGGCCTGGTCGGTAACGCAAATCGTGATCGCCTTCGCCCTCACGAAGGATCCCAAAGCGGCCTTCGATGACCTCACCGACTTTGTGGTGCTGGGTGGGACCATCTTTTACGCCCTCGTGGTGGCGGCCATCTTTGTATTGCGGGTCAAGATGCCCAAGGCCGAGAGGCCGTATCGCACCTGGGGCTATCCGATCACGCCCGCGCTCTACCTGCTGACCGCGGCGCTCGTCGTCGGCAGTCTGGTCCTCGAAGCATTCGCGCCGGACCTCGAGTTCTACAAACGCCTCAAGGTGCCCGCCGTCGGATTGCTGATGGTCATCGGCGTGGCTCTCTATTACTTCTTTCGCCGCCTGGAGCAGCCGAAGAGCTAGGTCGCCTCGGTTCCTGTCTTTTCGGCCGCCGTTCGACTATTCTCAAGGACGCTACGTCCTTCTCTTCGATTGCCGCCATGTCTTCGGTGCCCGAGCCGCGACTGTCGCCGCTGGAATACCTGGCCCGCGAGCGGACGGCGGAACGCAAAAGCGATTACTTCCAGGGACGCTCGTTCGCGGTCGCGGGCGCTTCGCCCAACCACCACCGCGTCGTCCGCAACGTCCTGGCCCAGCTCGACGCCCAGCTCAAGGGCGGGCCCTGCGAAATCTTCCCCAGCGACTTGCGGCTGAGCTGCCCGGCGGGCCTGATGACCTATCCCGACGCCATGGTCATCTGCGGGCCGCTGGAGTATCGCATCGGCACCGACGACACGGTGACAAACCCCAAGCTGATCGTCGAGGTCCTCTCGAAAGCGAGCGAGGGCTACGACCGCGGCCAGAAATTCGCGTTCTACCGCGAGATTCCCACGCTGCACGAGTATTTGCTCGCCGCCTGGCACGCGCCGCTGGTCGAGCGATTCCAGCGGCAACAGGGCGGCGGCTGGCTGCTCACCGAGGCCAGGGGGATGGACGCTCTGCTGCGGCTGCCGGTGATCGACTGCGTCCTGCCGCTGGCCGAGGTCTATCGCGACGTCGTGTTTCCTGCAGTCGCTGGCGGCCTGCTCGTGGGCGATGAATGAGGGATTTTGGCCAGCGATGAAAATCCTCCTCCTGGGCACCGCCGGCTACCATCCCAATGAGCGGCGACACACCGCCTGCGTGATGCTGCCGGAGCTGGGGATCGTGCTCGACGCGGGCACGGGGTTCTTTCGCGTCCGCGAGCATCTGCAGACGCCCACGCTCGACATCCTGCTGACGCACGCCCATCTCGACCACGTGGCGGGGCTGACGTTCCTGCTCGACACGGCCTGGGAGCGCGGCCTGTCGCGGATCACCGTGCACGGCGAGGCGCCGAAGCTGGCGGCGATCCGCGAGCACCTGCTCAGCGAACTCCTCTTTCCCGCGCCGCTGAATTGCGAGTGGCAGCCGCTGGGCGAGCGGCCGCTGGCGATCGCGGGCCTGAAGGTCACGCACTTTCCGCTGGAGCATCCCGGCGGCTGCGTCGGCTACCGGCTGGATTGGCCAGG
>DASRJB010000015.1:0-4606 GCA_035649715.1 Pirellulaceae bacterium | reverse complement strand
AGCAACAGGCCGAACTCGTGCAGACGTTCCTGTTTCATGCCAACGTGATCGGGTCCCGCGCCGCCGTGCAGGTCGGCGTGCCGTTTCTCACCGGGCTGCGCGTAGCCGACGCGCGGCGCTGGCGCACCAGCCTGGAACGCTGGACGACGCGGGCTGCCCGGCGGCACGTCTGCGTCAGCCAAAGCGTCGCCGATTTCTACCGGCAGCGCGGCTTTCCTAGTGCCAGGCTGATCGTGATTCCCAATGGCATCGACGTGGCTGTTTGGCGCGACGCCAGGCCAATCGATCTGACGCAGCTCGGCGTCCCGGCCGGCCGGCGCGTCTTTGTCTTCGTCGGCCGGCTGGCCGAACAAAAAGGGCTCGCTCCGTTCTTTCAGGAGTTGCCGGCTGCATTTCGCGAATTGTCTGACCATGATTTGCTGCTCGTCGGCGATGGGCCCGACCGGGTGCAGCTGGCGGAAACGGCGCAACGACTGGGCGTTGCCGAGCGGGTCCACTTCGCCGGCTGGCGGCCGGACGTGCCGCAAATCTTGGCCGCTGCCGACATGCTGATCCTGCCCTCGCACTGGGAGGGCATGCCGAACGTCATCCTCGAGGCGATGGCCGCGGCCAGGCCCGTCGTCGCATCTCGCGCCGAGGGAGTTGCCGAACTGCTCGGTGACGGCACCGGGGAGCAAACCGTGCCCACGCGATCCGCCGTCGAGTTCCGCGAGCGACTGACGAGCCTGCTGGCGAAACGGGACTCCCTGAAGTTGATGGGAAGCCGTAATCAAGAACGTGCTATCCAACAATTTTCCATTGAGAATTCTGCGGCTGCCTACGAACGACTGTTTTCCGCAATCGCGCGCACCTGAACCGAGCAAAATTTCTTCTCAGGGGCGGGTTCCTTTGCCTTACGGTTTCGAACTCCCCAATTCCGCGCTTCATCGGCCGCCTTTCAGCCACCAGCATCTCGCGCGATGCGGTAAACCGCCTCCAGACCGTGTTGACGAATCATTTTCGATTCGTATGTTGTGGTGCCATGTGGTGGAGAGTGGGGAGAAATGGACCAAATCCTCCTGACCGGTAACTACGAGCGGGCGCTCGATGACAAGCTGCGGCTGGCCTTGCCGAAGCAGCTTCGTGAGCCGCTCGCCTCGGCCGGCCAATTGGTCCTTACTCCAGGCACGGATGGTTCGCTCTCGCTCTTCCCGCAACAGGCTTTTGCGGCTTTGGCCGAAAAGCTGGCGGCTCGATCGCCGACAGGGCAAGACGTCCGGGCGTTCAGCCGCCTGCTTTATTCCCAGTCGCACAGCGTCGAGATTGACTCGCAGGGTCGCATTCGGCTGCCGGCTGAGATGGCGAAGCTGGCGGCACTGGAAGGCGAAGTGATGCTGCTGGGGGTGGGCGACCGCGTGGAGTTGTGGAACAAGTCGCGGTGGGAGGCGTATCTGGCCGACCGCGCGCCGCAGTACGACCAGTTGGCGGAAGCCGCGTTGACCGACGCCGCGCCCGCCGGCTCCGCACCGCCGATTGTCGAGACCCCGTCGCGGCCGATGCAGCCGCGGTGATTTTCGAAACAGGAGACACGACCGAGTACGTCCGTCCGTGGTTGGCAGCGAGCGACCAGAGTGCCGGCGGCCAGCGGCCACCTGCCGCCGGCAGCACCCTGCGCGCCCGTTCCGGGAGAACGATTCTCCCGGCCGCCAACGCGAGATCGTGCCGTGATCGCACCGGCCAGATCCCGCGGGCCTCGACCCAGCCCCAGGCGCACGGAGGCGCCTGTGGGTCGAAGCCCCACCCGCTTGACCGCGAACGCGGGCCGGTGAATGGAGGACCGCGACCACTGGTCGCGGCTTTGGTGAGTGAGCTATCTTCGGCCGGATGCCTGGTGCGCCGATCCACGTGCCCGTTCTGGCGGCTGAAGTGCTGCACTGGCTCGATCCACAGCCGGGACAGGTTTTCGTTGATGGCACGCTGGGGGGCGGCGGCCACACGCGTCTTCTGGCCGAGCGGGTCGCTGAATCGCCCGCCTCGAAGGACCGCGGCTTTGTGCTGGCGCTGGACCGCGATCCCGCCGCGATCGCCGCGGCCGAGCGGAATCTGGCAGGAATGCCGGTGCAGCTCGCGCAGGCCAATTTCCGCGACGTCGGCGGCGTGCTCGACGAGCTGCAAATTCCGGCCGTAGATGGCGTGCTGCTCGACATTGGACTCTCCAGCGATCAACTGGCCGACGCGCGGCGCGGCTTCAGCTTCGACTCGGCCGGCCCGCTCGATCTGCGGTTCAATCCCAACGAAGGCGAGCCGGCGTCGCAGCTCCTGGCCCGACTCTCCGAGCGGGAGCTGGCCGACTTGATCTATCGGTTCGGCGAGGAGCGGCTCAGCCGGCGGATCGCCCGCCAGATTGTCGAATCGCGCCGCGCGCGGCCGATCGAGACCGCTGCGGGGCTGGCCGAGCTCGTCCGGCGCTGCGTGCCGCGCTCGGCCGACCGGCTGGACCCGGCGACGCGGACCTTCCAGGCGCTGCGGATCGCCGTCAACCGCGAGCTGGAGTCGCTGGAAGACGCCCTGCGGCGAATTCCCGATCGGCTGAAACGGGGCGGCCGGCTGGCCATCATCAGCTTTCATTCGCTCGAGGATCGCCGCGTCAAGGAGGCCTTCCGCGGCGACGAACGCCTGGAGATCCTCACCAAAAAACCGATCCGCCCCAGCGCCGACGAAATCCACCGCAATCCACGCAGCGCCTCGGCGAAGCTGCGCGTCGCGCGGCGGCGGTAGCGTCATTGACGCCTCGGGCGGCCGCACCGTACATTCGCATCGCGCCTCCCTCCCGCCTGATTCGAGTTCCCATGCCCACGCTCGCCCCGCCCGTTCTTCAAACTTTCGCCGCCAAACTGCTGCACGCTGGCGGCATGTCGCAGGGCGAGTCGGCCCTCGTGGCCGCCAGCCTCGTCGATGCGAATCTGAAAGGCTACGACTCGCACGGCGTGATGCGCGTGCCGTATTACGTGCAGGCGATCAAGGACGGCGAAGTCGTTTCCGGCGGTGAGCTGAAAATCCTGGAGGAAGGGCCCGCGCGAATCGTCGCCGACGCCAACTGGGGCATCGGCCAGGTCCAGGCCCAGCGGCTGATCGAGCTGCTGGCCGCCAAGGCCCGCGCGGGCGGACTGGCCCTCGGCACGATGATGCACTGCGGCCACATCGGACGGCTGGGCGAGTACTGCGAGCTGACGGCGGCCTCCGGTTTCGTTTCGATGCTCATGGTCAATTCGCACGGCGGCGCAGTACGCGTCGCGCCGCCGGGTGGCAAGGCGCCGCGGCTCTCGACCAACCCGCTGGCGATCGGCGTGCCGCACGGGAGCGCGCCGCTCGTGCTCGACTTCTCGACCAGCGCCACCGCCGAAGGCAAGGTGCGGGTCAAGAAGATCGCCGGGCAACCCTGCCCCGAAGGCTGGCTGATCGACAGCGAAGGGCGGCCGACGACCGACCCGAGCACGCTCTACGGCAACCCGCCCGGTTCGATCCTGCCGATGGGCGGGGCGCAAGCGTACAAGGGCTTTGGCCTCGGCCTGATGATCGAAATCCTCACCGGCGCGCTCTCCGGCGGCAACGTTGCCAAGAGCGTACCCTATCCGAAAAAAGGGAACTGCGTCTTCGTGCTGCTCATCGACCCGGACCGCTTCGGCGGGGCCGATCACTTTCAGTCGGAAGTCTCGCAACTGGTCGAATACGTGAAGTCCTGCCCCCGCGTCGCCGGCTGCGACGAAATCATCCTGCCCGGCGATCCCGAGCGGCGGCTCGCCGCCCAGCGCCTGAGCGATGGTATCACGCTCGACGTGGAGAACTGGAACGCTCTGGTGAAGCTGGGCGAAACGCTCGGCGTCGGCTCGGGCCGGGGGTGACTGGATTGTCCCCGTTTGACATTCCTACGCCGCTGCCCTTAGCCGCTCGTGCGTCCCACCGATTTGACGCTTGGCAGGGGTAAGGATAATTCCCGCTGCTCCAGGTTTTTGCAAGTCGCCTGAGTCCGCGGAGCCGATCGTAATTGCTTGTCCGCGCTTCAGTTATGTCGCCGCCTGACTGCCGCCTGGTCAGTTGGGTTTGAAGTGTTAGAGAGCTCTCTTGGGAATTATCCTTACCCCCGCCACCACTGGCCTGCACAGCGGCGCAATCGCCGCCCTTAGGAACATCCATCCACCAACTTGAGAACAGCACGAGGCGGCCGCGCGCACCGCCTCTTATTAAACACCCGTCCACATAGAAAGTACCGTGTGGTTTCCCGCAATCTTGGATTTTTCTGGAAGGTCACTCGCTAACCGCTCCCGTACGCGCCATCGACTATCTCCGCGCTCCCCGACTGCGCACCGACCGCCGTCAGAGCAAGAAACACACTCCGCCGCCAGAAACCGCCACCCCACCGCACCTGCACCAAACCCCTGGCCGGCTACCACCCCGCCCCACCACCAATTCGGACGTCATCCTTCCGCGCTGTGAGAAATGCGGGCTAGTGCTGCTCGTAGTCGCGGTGGGTGTGGTCGTTGTGCTTGTTGGATTCGCGGGGGACAGGAAGTCGTCCGAGAACTAACGCCATGCGCTATCGCCTCCGCACGCTCTTGATCCTGCTGGC
>DASRJB010000014.1:0-8313 GCA_035649715.1 Pirellulaceae bacterium | reverse complement strand
TTGTACGCTATTTGCACCATAGTTTCATTTTGGCGCGAACGGCTGCCATTCTGGTGAGCTGCCGCAACGGACACGAACGAGAGACCGTTCTCTAAGGCTAATAAGTACTACTTAACCGATTTTTGAGCACTCGACGGAAGTCATTAGTCAGCGAAGGTTTGCGATGCAAATTGTGATTTCAGGCGTGCGCCGACCCACCAATCCAGGGGCCGCAATATTCGCTTACTTGAGGTGAACCCGGCAGGCGCCGTCCTCGCACGCCTCGGCAGTCTTGCCCTGAATGCGGTAGCGCCGCCTGGCAATTTGCTTGTAGCCCCACCGCCAGAGCGGCATCGTGAACGGGATGTGCATCAGCGGGGCGAGCGCGTAAAGCCTTGGCAATTTGGTAGTTAGGTAGCGAAAGGCCGCGGCGCCGGCGTAGCGGTTTCCGCGCTGATCCACGAGGTACATTTCCTCCATGAGCTGATCGTAACTCAAATCCGGGAAACGCCTTGCGACTTCGGGATCGTGCAGCGACAGGAATGCCAGCCGCTTCCCGCCGCGATCCCATTTCGCCAGGTTTTGCACCTGCCCCGTACAGAACTTGCAGTGGCCGTCGAAGATGACAATGTCGGCGGCCGGGTTTTCCGCCGGCGTCGGCAGGTGGATTCCCTCGGATTTGACGGCGGTAGCCATATATCCATTGGACCGCGGCAGCCGGCGGCGGGCAACCCAAAGCCGTGAAACGCTGGCTTTTTCCTGCGGGTAAAGCTGGCAGTCGCGGGAGAAAAGCGGAAGCGGCCGACCGACCGTCTCTATTGTCAGGGCGAAGATGCACTTTCGCGGAAAAATTTTCAGGGCACTGGCGATTTATCCAGACAAAAGGTCTATAATGCCGGGGCTCTGGCGACGAATCCTATTTCGGGGACGAATTCTCGGCTCCGCAGCGAGCGACCAGCACGACTAATCAGCGTCAAGTCAAAGGGATCGGCCATGGAAGAAATCAAACGGCAAGTGGGTCGGGCTCAGCGGCGACTGGTGTTTCAGCAGTTCCTCACCGTGATCGGCTGGTCGCTCTTCGCCTCGCTGCTCGTGGCGGTGATCGGTATGGCGATCCCGCGGCTGTGGGTGCTGAACGTGCAGCAGCAGACGTGGGACTGGAGCTGGATGGGCGGCGGCCTGGCGGCCGGCCTGCTCATGGCCAGCATCTGGACCTGGCTGATCCGCCGCAGCCGGCTGGACGCCGCGATCGAGATCGACCGCCGCTTCGGGCTCAAGGAGCGGGTCTCCAGCACGCTGTCGCTGTCGAGCGACGAGCTGACCACGGATATCGGCCAGGCCCTGATGACCGACGCCGTTCGCCGCGTGGAGCGGATCGACGTCCGCGAGCAGTTCAAGGTTTCGCCCACGTGGCGGTTCCTGCTGCCGGTGCTGCCGGTGATCGCACTGATCGGCCTGTCGCTACTCCCGAACGCGACGATGAAGAAGGCGGAAGCCTCGAATGAGCAGACGGCCGAAATCAAGAAGCAGATCAAGGTCGCGACGGTCAAGCTGCAGGAGAAAATCCGCGACAGCCAGAAGAAGGCCGAAGAGCTGGGCCTGAAAGACACGGACATCCTCAAGGAGATCAACAAAGAGCTCGACAAGCTGGCCAATAAAGAGACGGCCGACCGCAAAGAGGCCCTGCTGAAGATCAACGACCTCGCGAAGGAGATCGAAAAGCGGAAGCAGGAGCTGGGCGGCGCCGAGAAGCTCAAGCAGCAGCTCGACAAGCTGAAGGACGTCGAGAAGGGCCCGGCCGACAAGATGGCGGAGGCTATGAAGGAAGGCGATTTCGGCAAGGCCAAGGAGGAGATGCAGAAGCTCAAGGAGGACCTCAAGGCCGGCAAGCTGAGCAAGGAGGACCAGGAGAAGCTCGCCAACCAGATGGAGCAGCTCAAGGAGCGGATCCAGCAGGCGATGCAGGACAAGAAGGAAGCCGAGCAGAAGCTCCAAGAGAAGATCGAGCAGAAGCTGGCTGAAGGCAAGGTCGGCGAGGCCGCCAAGCTCCAGCAGCAGCTCGACCAGATGCAGCAGAACGCGGCCCAGCAAGAACAGATGATGCAGCAGCTGGCCGAGAAGCTCGGCCAGGCCGCTCAGGCGATGAAGGAAGGCGACGCGAACCAGGCGATGGAGCAGCTCGACAAGCTCGCCAAGGAGATGGAGGGCATGCAGGAGCAGCTCGATCAGATCGAGAACCTCGATGAGCTGCTCGACCAGCTGGCCGACGCCAAGGAAGCGATGAAGTGCCAGAACTGCCAGGGCCAGGGCTGTGCCGAGTGCGAAGGCAACAAGGACGGCGACGGCAAGGGAAAGGGAAAGAACAAGGGCAAGAACGGCGGCAAAGGCCTTGGCGAGGGCCAGGGTGAAGGCGACCGTCCCGAAGAGCAGACCGACAAGAAGTTCTACGACACCCGCGTCGCCGCCGACCCGAAGCCCGGCGAGAGCGTCCGCATCGGCAATGCCGGTGGCCCGAACAAGGCCGGCAAGACGCTGGAAGCCGTGAAGCAGGAAATTCAGGCCGCCCTGGCCAAAGAGCCCGACGCCCTGGAAGACGTCACGCTGCCGCGCGACCAGCGCGAGAACGCCAAGCAGTACTTCGACAAGATCCGCAAGGGCGAATAGACCCGCGCGAATTCACCAGCGCCGCGCTCCCCAACGAGCGCGGCGCTTTCGTTTCTTGCGTCGTCGCTAGTCGTGCTGCCCGCGGACGACCGGCGGCGAGCCCGGCTGCTGATAGGGCAGCTGCCGCGGCGGAGCCGTGGCCGTGCGGGCCCGGGCCAGCTCGGCCCGCTGCTCGGCCGTCGTGCGGGCCGCCTGGGCGATCCGGGCCAGCAGGTCCGGCGGCGCTTGATCGACGAGATAGACGTCGCTCCGCTGCTGCGGATCGCGCTTCGAGCGGACGATCACGACCAGCTCGCTGTCGTCGCTGGCGTTGAACACGGGCGAGGGCTCCGTGGCGGCGGCACCCGGCGGATTAGCCGGCAGCTGCGGCAGCGGCGCGGCCTCGCGGGCCGGCTGTTCGAAGCTGGCCAAAGCGACGGCCGAATCCCGCGGCTGCGCGGGCTGCGCGGCAGCCACCGCCGCGCGGCCGCTGCGCTGATACACCTCTGACAGGCCGACCTGGTCGAGCTGCCAGTGGATCGACGCCAGGCCGGCGTACAGGCCTTCGTCGTCGGCCGGATCGGCGGCGTTGCAGATGCCGATCAGTTTGCCGTCAGCTGAGAACAGGCCGCCGCCGCTGCGGCCATCGACCGGCTGGCCGGCCGCGGTGAAGTTCGGCCGACCCTGGTACTTATTGACCGCAGTGATATGCGTCTGCCTTACGGTGGGATCCGCTCCCTTGTCGCAGCCGACGGTGAAGGCGGCGTCGGCGGGCCGCACGGCGTGTCCCGGCGGCGCGACGGCGACCGGCGCAACCGCTCCTGGCACGCGCAGGCTGACGAGGGCCACATCGCGGTCCAGGTCGTACCCAATCATCTGGCCTTCAACCTTTTGCACCGCGCCGGCGACGACCACTTCGCCCATGATCTTGCCTTGCCCGCGGGACTCGCGGAACAAGTGCCCGCAGGTCACGACCAATGCCTCGCTGTCGTGCGTGTCGATGATCGTCCCGGTGCCGAAGCCGTAGCCGCTGGCGTCTTCGACCCGCAGCTTCACCGAGGCGGCCAGCGCCGCTTGCTGCGGCGACTGCTGCCCGGCGCCGCTCGCCGCGGACTGCTGCCCGCGGACATCCGCCGGCTGATAGCCCGCGCCGGCGACGACTTGAGGCAGCTTGCCGCCCGCCTTTTGATACAAGGCGACGAGCATTTCGTACGTTGCCGCACCCTTCAGGCGTCCGGTCTCGCGGCCGGCGGCGAGAGCGACGAACGTCGGCACGCCCTCGATCTTGAATTGCCGGGCCACGTCCGGCTGGCGATCGACGTCGATCACCTGCACCGGGCAGCCTTCCTTGGCCAGGCGGGCCAGGATCGGCTCCATCGCCTGGCAGTGCGGGCAAGTCTGCGAGCCGAACTCCACCAGGACGGCCTCGCTCGGCGGGGCGGCGAGAGCCACGAGCGAAAGATAGAGCGCTGTCATGCTTCCCTCCTTGGAAGTTGGCGGCGGCCGGCGTGGCACAAGGCCGCGGGATGCCGGCTGCCGCTCTGCCCCGATTCATTCGGGGTCGCGGGTTTTCGGGTCAGCCGTGGCGAGCTTGCGGAATCGCCACAACGGGATCAATCTGGCCCGGAGTTGAAATTGTTACAAGAGCAATCTTTCCTCCGCTTTGCGAAGATAGGCGGCCGCAAAAACCGGCCTCCTGGCCCTTCTGCCGTAACGCGGGACGGCAGAAGGCTTTGCGCTGCGTGGGCCAGAAGCGACGAAAAGTCGTTTCTGGCCGGCCGCAACAGAGTTGCACGCGGCGCGCCGAAAACTCGCTTTTCGATTGACTTTCTGGATTTGACCGATTTACAATTCCGATCCAAAGTTGCAGATCGGACACGTTGTCGCGAAAAGGACGACTTGTCCGGAGGGCAGCTCCCACCTCGCCGCAGGAACGGCGTACATCCCGCCACATGGCAGACAGGACTGTCTGCACCACATCCGCTTGGGGTTCTCATGCTCCGTATCCCCCTAGGACCGACCGCGCGCTATTGCGACGGCCTTTCGCGACGCAGCTTTTTGCAGCTGGGCATCGCCGGAATGGGCGCGGTCGGACTCGGCACTTTGGCGGCGATGCGGGAGGCCTCGGCGGCGGCGGGTTCGCGCAAGGACACGTCGGTCATTCTGCTCTGGCTCGACGGCGGCCCCGGGCACATGGACATGTACGACATGAAGCCCGACGCGCCGCCGGAGTATCGCGGCATCTGGCGGCCGATTTCGACCAACGTTCCCGGCATTGAGATTACCGAGCTGTTTCCGCTCCAGGCGAAAGTCGCCGACAAGTTCTCGATCGTCCGCTCGCTGCACCACGACTCGGGCGACCACTTCACCGGCGGCCACTGGATGCTGACTGGCCGCAACGCCGGCGTCGGCGGCGGCTCGCAAGCCGGGAAATTCCCGTTCTTCGGGTCGATCGCCACGAAGGTGCTCGGCTCGCGGCAGCCGGGTATGCCGCCCAACGTCGCCGTGCCGTACGCCATGAGCATCGGCCTGCGGCCGGGCTACTTTGCCGGCAACTACCTGGGCCCGCAGGAAAACCCGTTCGAGACCGAAGGCGATCCGAACAACGACAAGTTCCAGGTGAAGAATCTCGACCTGGCGAACTCGCTCACGCTCGACCGCCTGCAAGAGCGGCGCAGCCTGATCGCGCACTTCGATCACCTGCGGCGCGACTGCGATCGCAACGGCACGCTGGCGGCCATCGACCGCTTCGATCAACAGGCGTTTGACCTGGTGACCGGCGAAAAGGCCCGCAAGGCGTTCGACCTGTCGCAGGAAGACCCGAAGACCCGCGAGCGCTACGGCCGGCACAGCTGGGGCCAGGCTGCACTATTGGCCCGTCGCCTCGTCGAGGCCGGCACGACCTTCGTCACCTGCCACTTCGGCGGCTGGGACCACCACTGGAACCTGCAGGCGGGCTACGAGAGCTACCTGCCTAGGATCGACCAGCTCGTCGCGGCCCTGTTTAGCGACCTGGCCGAGCGCGGACTGGACGACAAGACGCTCGTCATGCTCTGCGGCGAGTTCAGCCGCACGCCGCGGATGAACGACGGCGGCAACGGCGGCCCGCCGGGCTCGATGGGCACTCCCGGCCGCGATCACTGGGGCAACTCGATGTTCTGTTTGCTCGGCGGCGGCGGCGTGAAGGGCGGGCGGATCGTCGGCTCGACCAACCGCCTGGGCGAAGCCCCGCAGGACCGGCCGGTCAAGCCGGGCGACATTCACCACACGATCTTCCGCGTGCTGGGCGTCGATCCGCACTTGCACTTCCTCGACCATTCCGGCCGCCCGATCCCCGCCATCGACCACGGCGCGGTGATCGAAGAGTTGTTCTAAGCATGGGTAGGCCCCCTTCTGCCGCAAGGGGCGCAGCGACCAGCCGCAACCGCAGGGTCTTGGTTGTACGCGCTGCCAGGTCCCGCCCGGTAGGCGGGACCTACAGGCGCCGGCCGATTACAATCGGCGTCAGCTGCTCTGGAGGACCACTCATGAAACCGACTGCTGGATTGCCGGCCGCCGTCAGCTGGCTGCTGCTCGTGGGGATTGTTTCGGCGCAGGACGAGATCCTCGCGCCGGATGCGAAGCCCGTGCTGCTCCAAGAGCGCGGGGCGGGCGAAGGGCCGGCCTGGCATCCGGAATTGGGCCTGCTCACCAGCGGCGGCGGACACATCTATCGCCGCGACCGCGAGGGCGCGATGAGCGTCTATCGCGAAAACGCCGGCACCAACGGCCTGCTCTTCGACCGCGAAGGCCGGCTGGTGATGTGCGAGCCCGTGCGGCGGCGTGTGTCGCGCCTGGAAAAGGACGGCCAGCTCACCGTGCTGACCGACAACTACGAGGGCAAGAAGTACAACCAGCCCAACGACCTGACGATCGACACCAAGGGCCGGATTTACTTTTCCGATCCGCGCTACGGCGACCGCAGCGACATGGAGATCGTCGATAGCGCCGGCCGGAAGATCGAGGGCGTCTATCGCATCGATCCCGATGGGGCTGCCGGAGATCACAAAGTGACGCGGATCATCACGCACGAAGTCGATCGGCCCAACGGACTGGTCGCGACGCCGGACGACAAGTACCTGTTCGTGGCCGACAACAACAACAACACGGTCGGCGGCGCTCGCAAGCTGTACCGCTTCGACCTGAAGTCCGACGGCACGGTCGATTTCGCCTCGCAGAAGCTGATCCACGATTGGAAGGCGACCCGCGGCCCCGACGGAATGAAGCTCGACGCGGCCGGCCGGCTGTTCGTGGCCGCGGGGCTGAACCGTCAGAACCCGCCGCTGGAAACGCAACCCGAACCGACGGCCGGTGTTTATGTCTTTGCGCCGGAAGGCAAGCTGCTGTCGTTCATTCCGACTCCCCGCGACGAGACGACGAACTGCGCCTTCGGTGGCGACGGCCTGAAGACGCTCTTCATCACTGCCGGCGGCAGCCTGTGGAGCGTGCAGGTGAAAACGCCCGGGCGGCCGGCGTGGCCTGTGCTAGCGAAGTAGCCAGTTGTCAGTGGTCAGTTGTTTGTAACAAACGACTTCCGACTGACCACTGACAACTGACACCGCCTGCAAGAAACCAATGCCCCGCGGCAACTGACGAATAGTTTCTAAGCAGCCTGAAAATCCTGGCCGCCGCCAGAATCCAACCGCCGCCCAAGGCCGTCTCAATTCCGGCGAATCCACTACGAGGATCCAGGCAAATTGCTGCGCCTTGACATTTAAGACAGAATGTCTATAATCGGCCCCAAAGAGGCAAGTCAGTAGCGTTCCCGCCAGGAGAAATGCGTCATGCGGCTGGTCCTGAACCTGTGCGAATGGCAGCTCGTCCGCATGATCAGCGCCGTCGCGCTGTCGCTGGGCGCCGTCTTGTTCTTCGTCGTTACGGTCGGGCTGGTGCTGCTGCCAGCCGATGTGGAGCGGCTGCGGCAGCCGTTGTATTTGTCGGTGATCGAGTGCCGGGTGCAGCCGCAGTCCGAGCGAACTCTGTCGCTCCTTTGGTATATGCCGCGGCTGGATACGAAGGGCTGGGTGCACCAGCTCGCCTGGCACGATTTGCGCGGCGAGCGGCCGCAGGTTGAATTCGCCTGGCCGGCGCTGGAACCCACGTGCACCGGGCGGGGCGCCGCGCCCGGCGAGTTGTTCGTAGGCTGCTGGGATGGAACGCTGTGGCGGGTAGATTTGTCGCAGCCGAAGGAGTTGCCCCGCCGGCTGCCGGCGCGGCTGGAAATGGCCCCGCACGTGCTGTCGTGCTCGGCCGACGGCCGCTGGCTGGCTGCCCTGGGACCGCAGACTCTGGAGGTCATCGATCTTTCCACGGGGCAGACCGCCTGGATGATCGGCGGCGGGCAAGTCCGCACGGTCGCCATGCATCCGCGCGAGCCGCGGCTGGTGGTGGCCAGGCACACTGGCGAGTATGCCGAGCTCGAGGCGGCCACGGGAGCCAACGTGCGCATCCTGGCGAGCTTCGAGGAGCCGGGAATTCAGCTGGCGTTCAGCCCGACGGGCGACCGGCTGGCGATCGTCGCCTCCGGCGGCAGGCATCACCTGCTCGATTGGAGCACCGGCCGCTCCGCCTGGCCGGACGGCTGGATCGGGCCCTACTCCCGCTCGTCGATCGTGCAGTTTTCGCCGTCGGGCGACCGGCTGATCACGGGCG
>DASRJB010000013.1:0-2138 GCA_035649715.1 Pirellulaceae bacterium | reverse complement strand
CTGCTCAAGATGCAGCTGCAAGTGGGCTCGGTCTGGCTCGCCGTCGATGCGACGGGCAAGCGGATCGAGCCGCCCGCGCCGGCCGAACCCGCAGCGGCTGCCGAGAGCGGAGACGCGGCCGGCGGCGCTGCTCCGCCCGAGGAAGCTGCGCCCCCCGCGGACGCGGCAGCACCCGCGGCGCCTGCCGTGCCTGCGAAGTTCGTGTTCGTCGAGCTGCGGGTGACCAACGGCGACACCGTACCGCACTCCTACGCCAGCTGGAATTCGCTGGCTGGAACGAGCGCCATCCTGGCCGACGGCAATGGGCAGCCGCTGGAGTTTGTGCCGCCGGCCGCGACGCCGGGCGTGACGCGGCACAATCTGGTGGAGCTGGCGCCCGGGCAGACGGTGACCGACGTTTTGGTCTTTGCCGCTCCGCAAGGCCCGCCCGGAAAGCTCAAGCTGGCGCTGGCCAACACGGCGCTCCTGGGCAACGTCAAGAGCTCGGGTTCGACGCACCTGGGCCTGGAGATTCCGCCCGACTATTTGCTCAACCCGCCCGAGACCACGGTCGGAATCGAGGCCGGCGCTGCTCCCGCACCGCCCGCCGCCGCCGCGCCGGCCGCCGAAGGCGACGCGCCTCCGCCGCTGGCCAACGCACCGCCGGCGAAGCCGCGCGATCCGAGCGCGCCTCCCACGCTCGATGATTTCACCAAGGACCTCGAACGTCAGGAGTTGATGAAGAAGAAGGAAGGCCAGGGGGGCGAGTTCGAGGACCTGAAAGTCCCGCCGACCGCGCCGAAGAAGCCGCTGCCCGGCAAGGCGGGCGAGAAAGCGCCTTAACGGAGGCTTGAATCCGGAGCCAGGCGGCGGCTACAGGCTGCCTTCCGCCTGAACCAGCGCGGCGTCCACGATTTCGGGATAGAGTCCCGCCCAAACCTGGCCGGAAGCCGGATGATAGATCCAGCCGGCGCGATTGGTCAGCGTAGCCGGGGGCGCCGCGTTGATGCGAAAAACGCGCGCCAGGCCATTCAGGGCGTTGGTGGGCATCTCGCGGGTGTAAGGGCCATAGACGAACTGCGGCCCGGTCCCCACGTTGCCCTCGGCGTCGGTCACGTGCGTGAGCTGGACCAAGACGCCGTTCTGAAGCTGGTCGGGCGCACCGCCGTTATGGTCCATCCGATACCGCTCGATCGCCATCGACAGCTCGCGCAGGTCGCGGAGCATCGCGCTATTCTTGGCGTCGTCGATCACGGTCGTGACCTGCGGCACCACGACGCCCGCGATGATCGCCATCGCGGCCACGACCATCAGCACCTCGATTAACGTAAACCCGCGGCCGCCGGCCCTGCGGCCGCGGACCGGGGAATTGCGCCGCGCTAAGAAACAACCCGCTTGCATAGCGCCACACTAATGGTGGTCTCCAAGGCAAATGCTACGTCACAACCGCTGCCGACGGCTGCCCGCGCGGCAAAATCGACCCTAGGATGCTGAGTTTGCCGAATTTAGCGCTTCGGCTGCCCGCTGCTCCCCTCGAACCTGCGATGCTGGCCGCTCTTTCACCGGTCGATCTCGGCGTGCTGGCGCTCTACCTGGGCGCCCTGCTGGCGGCCGGCCTTTATTTCAGCGGCCGGCAGAAGTCCACCAGCGAGTTCCTGCTCGGAAGCCGGTCGCTCGCCTGGCTGCCGCTGGGGCTGTCGCTGGCGATGGTGCTGGCCGCGGGTGCAACGTTCAGCGAGTTGCCCGCCCTGGCTTACGAGCAGGGGCTGAAGTGCTGGGCGATTCCGGCGGCACTGTGGATCGTGCTCCCGGTCGTGGTCTTCGCGACCGCGCCGCTGGTTCGCGGCCTGTCGCTGGACTCGCTCTATCAATATCTCGAGGACCGCTTCGACGCCCGCGTGCGGCTGGAGGCCACGCTGATCTTTCTCGCCTGGCGGTGGTTCTGGCTGACGGCGATGCTCAGTGTGGCGAGCGAAGCACTGGCGCTAGCCTTGGGCTGGCGTTGGCCGGCTTGGGCGCTGATCGTGCCGCTGGGCGTGATTGCGACGCTCTACACCTTCCTGGGCGGAATGCGGGCAGTCGCCTGGTGCGGCGCCGTTCACGCGGGACTGATGCTCTCAGGCCTGGCCGTGGTGATCGGCGGCGTGTGGTGGAATCTG
>DASRJB010000012.1:0-2272 GCA_035649715.1 Pirellulaceae bacterium | reverse complement strand
GCGACCTCCGCCCGATCCTCGCCCTCGATGATTGCGACCTGCTTGTCGTGCGGGAAATAGCCGAAAATGTCTTCGCGGAGCTTCAGCTCGGCGTGCCGCAGGACGCGCCAGGTCTCGGCGGCGTCCAGGCCCTCCATGAACTCGGCCGTGCGGGCCGGGTGCAGCGCGGTGCAGAATTCCTTCAGCTCGAAGGCATTGTTCGCCGCCAGCATCTCGCGCAGTTCGGGCAGGAACAGCGTGTTGACCATGAGGCAGCGAGCGGCGAAAGGCCCAGCGGAGAAGTTTCGTCAGCGCGGAAACGTTGAGTATCCGGCGAGGCAGTGGGCCTGTCAAAGGCTTGTAGGACGGGCTTCCCAGCCCGTCTTAGGCGGGCTAGGAAGCCTGAGTATTACCCACATCTTTGTCGGGCATCGGCGCCGCGAGCAAGGAGCGTTAGTTTTTCGAAGCCGCGCCAGAGTGTGATCCAGCCGGGCTCGCCATCGCATTTGCGGCCGAGGTGACCGCCGAGGCCGGCGACGGCGCGGAGGAATTGACGAATCGTGAGCTGGCGATTCACCGGTTTTTTTCTGGCGGTCTGCACCAACTCGATCCATTGTGTGGGCGCCACTTCGGCCGCCGGCCGATCGGGGGTTTCCCGGGCGGCCGTTTTCAGTTGCAGCAGGCGAACGGCAAGGACCGACAACAGGCCGGTGACACGCTCCAGCCGCTCGGCCGTTTCGTAGTAACGCCGTTCCACGTGGCAGCCCGTCTTCAGGGCCTTGTGATAATCCTCGATCGTCGGCCGGCGCTGGTACCACTGGATCACTCGCTCGGCGTCCGCCAGCGTGGTCACCTCCTCGAACGTGTACAACACCCACCGCAGCGGCGTCACGCCCGCTGGGGGCTGCGTTTCCCGCAGTTCGACGACCCACAGCCGCAGCGGCTGGGCCGGCGGATGCTCGCGGAGCCAGGGCGTCCAGACGGTGGGCAGCGGCATGCGGACTTCGGCCAGCCGCAGCTGGAGCGTGGCCGTCCGGGGCGGCTTGGTTCCTTTGGCGGCGACTTCCAACGTCCGCGTTTGGCGGCAGGGCAACTCGTCGAGCAGCGCGCGGAGCTGCACCCGCTGGCCGTCCGGTTTGGTCAGCCAGCGATTGAGTCGCGCCGCCCGAATCACGCAACTGTGGCCTTGGGCTTGAATGCGACAGAACACCTCGAAGTCATCGGCGCCGCGGTCGTCCACGTGCACCCAGTGGACGCCGGGCGGCGCCGGACCGACCCGATCCACCAACTCACCCCACACCACCGACTCCCGATCCGCAGAACGCCGCCGCGTGTTCTTCGCACCCCGGCGTTTGGCCTGCGGCTTCCGATAAAACAAGAGCTGTCCGGCGAGGCCCTCGACCCGGCCGTCGGCCGCGTCCACCATCAACGCCGAATGCAGGAAGAACCCGCGGCCAAAGCCGTTTCCCGTCGGGCCGAGTCCGGCCACGCGACGCGCATAACCAAACTCCACTTCGGTCGTGTCGTTGATCAGCAGTTTCACGTCGCCCGCGCGGCAGCTCGATCGCGTCTGCTCGCAATGCGGCCGGATGATCTCCTGAAACGTCACGTCCTCTTGATCGAACAAGCGATAGGCGGCCTTGCAGTCTCCCCACGATTCCGTTTGCTCGGGCGTGCTGCCATCGGGTCGCGCCGCTGCCTGCTGGGCCAGCTTGACCAGCCGCCTGGTCCGCCGCTGATCTCCCAATTCACATTTGCCGAACGTCGTCCACGCCCACTCCTTAGTTTCCAAAATGATCATCGCGTGCAGAACCTCCGTGCGCAGCGCGTCACCGCTGTTGGCTCGCGCCGCTTGCTCCGCGACCCAGATCGGCTTCCGACTTCCCTAAAGCCCGGCAGCGAACATCCCCCTCGCCGCATCGCGTCCACGACCTACTAAGCAAATCCCCGGCCAACCGCGCGAACCGCATATTCACCGCGAAAACCGCGGCTAGCACATCCGGCTAACGCTGTAGAAACTACGAAGATCTGGGAAATACTCAGGCTTCCCAGCCCGTCTTGGGCGGCAAGGAAGCCCGCCCTTACCGACTTAGTCGATATCCGGAATCACCTGCCCGTCGTCCACGTCGGCGATGTAGCCGAGGACGGTGGTGTTGATCGAGACCTTGAGCGCCCGGACGGAGCCGTCGGCGAGCACGAACTGACAGACGCTGGGATGGTAGCTGCCGAAGTTGGCGGTCAGGGTTTGCGCGGGCGTGCGAGCCAGCGGATAGCTCGGGCCCGCGCCGCGGAA
>DASRJB010000011.1:0-5601 GCA_035649715.1 Pirellulaceae bacterium | reverse complement strand
GCGATTCGGTCACCTCGCGCCGCGTGTAGTCATCGAATAGCTGCTGCAATTCCCGCGGAAAGAACTGCCGCACGCTGGCGTTCGCCAGGCGGCACACGACGTGGAACGGCTCGGCGGCGGTGGGCCGGCCGGCGACGAACGACTCCTGCTGGCCGGCAATCTGTATGGCCAGCTCCGGCAGGAAGACCGCATCGAATTGCAGCCCCTTCGCCTGGTGGATCGTCATCACCCGCACTCCCGACGACGTCGGATCGGCGATCCGCTTCTGCTCGACCAGGTGGATGAAATCGCTCGACCGCAGCGTGCTCCGCGGCTGATAGTCGTAGGCCAGCTCCACGAGCTGTTGCAGGCGGCTCTGGTCGCGGGCGTCGCAGCTGGGGGCCAGCCGCCGCGCCCACTGGTAGACGGTGACGCCGTAGCCCTCGTCGAGCAGCTGCCGCCGCAGCGCCTGGCCGGCGCGGGCAGCCGCGGCCGGGTCTCGATGGTCGGACAACTCCAATGGCGGGCCCAGCGGCGAATGGACGACGTGGAACAGCGCGATCGTATCGCCGGGATGATCGGCCAATCGCAGCAGCGACAGGATCAGCTCGACGGCAGGCGAATCGACGAGCGGATTGCCACCTTCTTCGCTGGCGGCGATGCTGCGGTCGCGAAGCAGGTAGATCAGCCGAGCGACGGCCGCATTCGTCCGCACGAGCACGCCGATGCTGGCCCGCGGCGCGGCCTCGGCCGTGGCCTTGATCTGGTCGGCGGCGTACGCCAACACACTGGCATCCTGGTCTTCCCCTTCAGCGGCGGCCGGCGCAGTGGCCAGCGTCACATAACCGGCGAGCGTCTTTCGCTCTGTCGTGTGCTCGGGAAAGGCCTGCTGCCAGGCGCGCACCGCGTCGGCCAGCTTGTCGAGGTTGGGGTGCTTCGTCAGGTTCTGAAAGACCCGGTTCACCGTTTCGATCACCGGCGGTGCAGAACGGAAGCTGCTGGTCAGCGCCGACGACGTCAAATTCGGCAGCTGGCCGCTCAGCGCGTCGAACAGCTCCGCCTCGCCGCCGCGCCAGCCGTAGATCGCCTGCTTGGCATCCCCGACACAGAAGAACGATCCGCCGGTCTGGCTCGTCACCTGCCTGGCCAGCGGCGCGAGCACGCGCCACTGCGGCGGAGCCGTGTCCTGAAACTCGTCAAGCAACAGATGCTTGAGCCCCCCGTCCATGCGGAACGCCAACCGCTCGTGGCCCTCGAGCGCGAGCGCATCGGCGAGCCGGAAGGTGACGTCCGAGAACCGCAGCGACCGCTGCTCCAGCTGGAGAGCGAAGTAGTGCGCCGCGAATTGCTGGAGCAAGTCCTGCGTGGCCTTCGTCTGCCGCGCGATCTGGCCGACCAGCAGCGATGCGGCGTGCTGGAGCAGGCGCCGGTACAAGTCGATCAAGGGCGGGGGCAGCGGCTGCTTGTAAAACGCGTTCTCGCCGCTGAGCACCTTGGTTGCCAGGCCCCGGCCGATGAACCACTCCCAATCGGCAGCCAGGGCCCGCTGCACATCTTCGCCGCGGGCGGTGTTGATCCTCTTGCCGGCGATCTCCAGCGCCGCGAGGGCCTCGATCGTTTGGTCCAACTCCTCCGGCGAAAGCGCCGCCGGATACCTCAGCTTGTCCCACGCCCCGGCGTCGGCTTCGCGAAAGACCTCGAACAGGCCGCTCACCGTGTCGCGTACCAGCCGCCCGACGCTCCGCTGCGTTTCGCCTTTGGCCAGGGCATGCACGAGCGTCAGCAGCTCGGCGCTCTGACCGTCGGCCAGCAGCCGCTCGATCGCGTCGTCGCGGAGCGCCGCGTCTGCCAGCTCGTCGCCGATGGCCCAGCCCGGCGGCAGGCCCAGTTCCTGGCCAAAGTTCGTGGCCACGCGAATGAAGTAGCTGTCCAGCGTGCCTACGTGCAGCCGGTTCAGCTGCCGCACCGTATCGACCAGCAGCCGGCGGCACGCCTCGCGATCCAGCGGCTGGCCGATCTCCTGGGCCAGTTTTTGCCGGACTGCGTCGTCGGCTGCCGCTTCGGCGAGGCGAAACAGCACGCGGTCGAGGATTTCGCCGGCGGCCTTGCGGGTGAAGGTCGTCGCCAGGATCTGGTCGGGGGCAGCGCCGGCCGCGAGCAGGCCGATGAACCGCGTCGCCAGCTGGTGCGTCTTGCCCGTGCCGGCGCTGGCGCGGATGACGAGGTGCGGAAACTTCGGCCGGCCGCTCATGGAGCTTCCTCTTCGCCAATGGGCATCCACGAGCCGAGCCGGCGGTCCTGGCAGATCGCGGCAAAATCCTCGGAGAAATCGGGAGGCGGCGATTTCGGCGGCCAGAACTTTCCCGCGCGGATGGCCGCGATGACCTGCCGAGCCAAGGCGTCGGCCGAACTCAGCAGAACCTCGTCCCAGTCGGCCGGCGCGTGCTTGACGCCGAGCGAATCCTTCGGCAGCAAAACGTAGCCCAATTCGATTCCCGCCAGGTTCTTCAATTCGATGGGCAACCCTGCCGCCCCGAGCAAATGCCGATAGAGCGGCAGCTGCAAATCGATCCACGCACCCGCGCGGCGATGCGTCCGCTCGGGCGCGAAGCCGGCGTCGGCCGTCTTGTAGTCCAGTACGGCCAGGATGCGCCGCTGCTCGTGGTAATCGATGCGGTCGATGCGGCCGCGGAGCGAAAACGGTCCGCCTTCGGCGGCGAACTCGGCCGTCAGGGTGCGCCGCTGTTCCGAATCTTCGCTGAACACGATCCGCCAGCCCTCGCCGGTGCGCTGGGCCTGCCAATGGGCGAAGGCCCGCAAGCGCAGGCGGGCCTGGGCAATCTGCACGCGGACGGCCGCGCGAGCCTGCTTGCCATACCGAGCGCCGGCAATCCGGTCGAGTTTTTCTTCCAGAAAGCCGGCAATCGGGCCCGGCTCGGTCGAGGTCCGCAGCTCGCGGGCCTCGTCGGCCCGACCGAATTGCTCCAGCACCAGGTGCACCAGGTTGCCGAAGGCCCCGCCGTCCAGCTCATCGGCCCAGTCGCCGAGTGCTTCCAGCTTGAGCACGTGCCGCAGATAGAACCGGTAGGGGCAGGCGATGTAGTCGCGGAACTGAGTGACGCTCAGTCCCGTCAGCGGCGGAATTCCCGCGGGCGGCCGCGGCGGCTCTAGCGCCGAGATGAGCCGCGTCCCGCCCGCGGCGAGCAGGTTCCGCCGTGGCGGCGCGGCCGGCAGCTCGCGAAAGAACGCCCGCGCCCGCTCCACCACGCGATCCGTATCGGCCGCGAACAATAGCCGGCTAGGCGTGAGCGGATTGCCGTCGGTGTCGCGGTGGGCGACGAGCAGCTTGAGCTTCTCGCGCGAAGCCAGCAGCACCGACAGGGCATAAGCATCGCGGGCCAGCCGGCGGTCGTTGTCGAGCAGGCCCAGATGCTGCCGCAGGCGATTGGGCAGGAAGGCGTCGGCCGAAAGCGCCGAGGGGACGTAGCCCTCGTTGAACGTCGTCACGACGAGCGCCGGCGCGTCGTCCAGCGGCAATTCGAGCCAGCCCAGCAGCTCCACCGCGTCGGGATCGGCCGGCGGGGCCAGGCCCTGGCCGGCGACCGAGTCCAGCGCCAGGCGGCAGGCCTCCCGCACGTCGAGCCGCAGCTGCAACTCTGCGGGCACCGCGGCCAGGGCGTCGAGCGCCTGCCCCAGATGCTTCAATGCTTCGAGCAGGTAGCGGTCGAGCTCGCGATCGCGGTCGAGCCGCTGCCCGCCGTACACGAGGGCGAGTACGCTCCGCAGCCGCTCGGACCACTCGCCCGCGGTCAGCGGCTGGCAGACCAGCGGCTCGATCAGCTGGCGGGCCGCCTGGAAAATCGCCAGCAGCTTCGCGCAGTCGGGCTCCTTCTTCAGCCGCTCCTCGTCGAGCGTCGCCGGCAAGCGCTCGGCGGCGTAGTTGTCGAGCGCGAGGAGGATGTCGGGTTGGTGCACTCCCTCCTTCCGCAGGCGGCGCTCGAGCCAGGCGAACGCGTCCGGATGCCGGACCAGCGCCGCCAGGTCGCGAAACCGCCAGCGGGCCGCATACTCGGCGGCGACATGCAGCAGGCGGTACGGCCCCGTATCGGGCAACTTCCGGCCGATCGCCCACCGTACTCTGACGGCGCTTTGCTCCAGCTGCCGCTCGACCTGGGGCACGAGCCGCTCGTCGGGCATGCCGACCGCGATCTGATCGGCCCGATAGCGCCCGCCGAGGTCCGCCAGCCAACGCGTGACGGCCTCGGCCTGGTCCGCCGGTCCATCCACCCGCTCAATCTGGTCATCGGCCACTGGCAGCTCCAGCTCGGTCCACTTGCCGGGAATCAGGCAGCCGTACGCATCGAACCGCTCGGCAAGATCAGGCGGCGCGACGACGAGCGCGGTGACCTGGCCGGCGATCTGGTCGAGCATTTGCCTTAGCGCGCGGTTGAGATCGACTGTGCCCAGCAGGACGATTTGCCGATCGCTGGCGACTTCGTGCTTCTGGATTGCCACGAGCCGCGCCGTTTGCTTGTCCCACAGCTGGAGCCGGTCGAGCACATCGAGATAGGCCCGCTGAAGCTGGCACAGCGTCTGCCAGCGCTCGTGCTCCGAAAATCCCTCCACGGCCGCGGCCCCTGCGAGCACGTGCTTGCAGTCCATCCCGTCGGCCGCGAGCCCCAAATGCAATTGCCGCAGCACTTCGCCGACCGCGAGCCACCCCGCCGTGTCTGGCGCCGCCGGCGGACGCGGCAAGTAAGGTTTTAGCTCGGCGGGCGAAAAGGATCGCAGGGCGGTCGCCCAGGCCAGTTGCTGCGTGAGGTCGTCGGCAAATGGCCGCTGCGGCTGATAGAGTCGCTCGGGCAGGTCGTGCTGAGTGACGATCTGCGGCGGCGTCAGCGTCAGGTCCCGCTCTTCGGCCAGGGCGACGAGCAGCTCCCGCAGCCGCCGACCTGCCCGTCCGCCCGGCACGACGACGATCGTCCGGCCCAGGTCCAACTCCGGGGGCTGCGCACAGCCTGCTGCCAGATAATCCGCGGCTGCAGCCAGCGCCGGCTTTCGCCAGTCGAGAAACTCGCGTTGAATGGACTGGCCCTGGAGCCGCTCTAAAACCGCCATTCCGAAAACCTATCGCAAGCTTCCGCCGGCTGACAAGGCGAAGGGAGACATCCCGTGTCCCACCCCCGCGCGGGCGACGACGCACATTATCTGCATGGAACGCATCCGGGCGAACAGGATCGCCTGTCGCGGCTGAACGGCCTCCTTAACGAACTGGCGCTGCGCGAGCTAGCGCTCGCCGGCGGCGAGAAGATTCTCGATGTCGGCTCGGGGCTGGGGCAGCTGACGCGCGCCATGGCGCGGAAATCTGGGCTGCGAGGCGGCACGGTCGGCGTCGAGCGGAGCGGCGAGCAGCTGGCGGAGGCGCAGCGGTTGGCGGCGAGTGCGGACGAAGCGGACCTCGCCCTATTTCGGCAAGGCTCGGCGGAGGACCTGCCCCTCCGCGACGGCGAGTGGGGCACCTTCGACGTGGTCCACACGCGGTTCTTGCTGGAGCACGTCCGCGATCCGGCGGCCGTAGTTCGCCAAATGGTGCGGGCGGCACGGCCCGGCGGGCGGATCGTG
>DASRJB010000010.1:0-3119 GCA_035649715.1 Pirellulaceae bacterium | reverse complement strand
TGGTCGGTCCACCGGGTACGGGCAAGACTCTGCTCGCCAAGGCGATTGCCGGCGAGGCGGGTGTGCCGTTTTTCAGCCTCTCGGGCTCCGACTTCGTCGAGATGTTTGTGGGCGTCGGCGCGGCCCGCGTCCGCGACATGTTCCAGCAGGCCGAAGCCAAGGCCCCCTGCATCATCTTCATCGACGAGCTCGACGCGCTGGGCAAGAGCCGCGGCACGAGCATCGTCGGCGGCCACGACGAGCGGGAGCAAACGCTCAACGCCCTGCTGGTCGAGATGGACGGCTTTGGCAGCAACACCGGCGTGATCGTGATGGCGGCGACGAACCGGCCGGAAACGCTCGATCCGGCGCTGCTGCGGCCGGGCCGCTTTGACCGGCACGTGCTCGTCGATCGGCCCGACATCCGCGGCCGCGAGGCGATCCTCAAGGTCCACGTCAAGAACGTCAAGCTCGATCCCGTTGTCGATCTCAAGGAAGTGGCGGCGATCACGCCCGGCTTCGTCGGCGCGGACCTGGCGAATCTCGTGAACGAAGCGGCCTTGCTGGCCGCCCGCGGCGAGAAGAACGCTGTCGGCATGAAGGAGTTCAACGAAGGCGTCGAGCGCGTGACCGCGGGCCTCGAAAAGAAGCAGCGGATCATGAACGAGGATGAGAAGCAGCGCGTGGCCTATCACGAAAGCGGCCACGCCCTCGTCGCCTACAGTCTGCCGAACACCGACCCGGTGCACAAAGTCTCGATCATTCCCCGCGGCCTGGCGGCGCTGGGCTACACGATGCAGCGCCCCGAAGGCGACCGCTTCTTGTTGACCCAGTCGGAGCTGGAAAGCCGCATCCAGGTGCTCCTGGCCGGCACGATTGCCGAGGAGATCACCTACACCGACATTTCGACCGGCGCTCAGAACGACCTGGAGCGGGCCACCGACATCGCCCGCAAGATGGTGATGGAGTTCGGCATGAGCCGCCTCGGTCGCGTGAACTATCGCGAGAGCAATCGCTCGCCGTTTTTGGCGATCACCGGGGGCGAAGAGAGCGTTCGCTCGTGCAGTGAAACGACGATGCGCGAAATCGACCAGGAAATTCGCCGGATTATCGACGAGGCCATTGAGAAAGTCCGGCACATCCTCGAGCTCCGCCGCCCCTCGCTCGAAGCCCTCACCAAAATGCTAATGGAGGTCGAATCGATCGACGCCGCGGACCTCAAGCGGATCATTGAAGAAAACTCCCCCGGCCCCCTCGTCGTCCCCGGCACCGAAGCCCCGCTCCGCCTGGCTCCGCCCGAACCGGTCTCTACCGAAGCAGCCGCCGCGGGTATGGAGAAGAGCGGGTAGCCCGATACTTGCGGCGCAAGTTGGTAAGATGCAATTCGATTGCATTGCGCCTGCCTGACACGACGCAGCCAAGCACCAGGGGGATGTATCTCCCGCTGACACTACGCCCGGCGCAAAGCTGGGAATAAACGAAGCCGCCGTATTGGGTGTAATCCCAGCTGCAAGCAGGTGGCGTGCCCCCAAACGAGGACTGTCAACGTGCTTGACGGGCGAAGGATGACGGTTAGCTAGCGGCGCGTCACGCCGCCTGCTTGTGCGCCGCCAGGGCCGCTTTGGCCGCCGTGGCGGTCGCCTCGTCGGGCACACGGTTGTGTGCCAGGGCCCACAGTTTGGCGTCTTTCAGGAACGAATAGAACGCGATCAGCCCGCACACGACCAGGCCGGCCCGCCCGTCGCGAAATCCGCCCTTGAGAAAATACGTCTGCAGGAACCGCAGCGGCGCGTGCGTCAGCAACCTGGCCCACGTCGCCCGCTTGCCCGCGTCGTAAGCGTCCAGTGCCGACCAGGTGGAATAGCGGTGCTGCCGGGCGATGAAGTGATCCAGGTCGGTGCAAGTGTAGTGCTCCAGCCGCCCATCGAGCTGCCCGACGTTGCCGGTCGAAACCACCACGTCCGCGTGGACGCGGCGGACCTTGTAGCGCGCGACGTCGCGGCGGAACAGCCGGATCAACCGCGAGCGGCTCCAGCCGCAGTGATCGATCTTGTGACCCAAGAAGTAGTCGTCGCGCCGCAGCGAATAGCCGTTGCAGCTCGGCCCGTCGGCGAGCACCTGGCGAATCTCGGCGGCCAATTGCGGCGTGACCCGCTCGTCGGCATCGACGACCAGCACCCAGGGATGCCTGGCCTGCGGGATCGCCCAGTTTTTGAAGTCCGCCGAGTTGACGTACTCCCGCTTGATAATTCGGCAACCGTCGAGGCTTTCGACCACTTCCAGCGTGCCGTCGGTCGAACCGGAA
The DNA here is from genome assembly GCA_035649715.1 of Pirellulaceae bacterium. Taxonomy (GTDB): domain Bacteria; phylum Planctomycetota; class Planctomycetia; order Pirellulales; family Pirellulaceae; genus CAYLLN01. Next base: position 835 of record DASRJB010000010.1, on the reverse strand, counting down.
TCGGCCACGAGAATCTCATCGGCGATCGGCCGCGCCGACTCGATGCAGGCCCGAATATGCTGGACCTCATCCTTGCACGGGATCAGGACGGTGAGCTGCCGCATCCTGCGATTGGTATTCCGCCGGCCGCCAGCGGTCAATATCAAATCTCAACCCGCACCCACCGCAGTCGCAGGCTGTTGGCGACGACGCTGACGCTGCTGAGTGCCATCGCAGCGGCGGCGAGAATCGGCGGCAGAATGCCTGCCGCGGCGAGCGGAATGAGCAGCACGTTATAAATCAGTGCCCACACCAGATTCTGCCGGATAATTGCCAGCGTGGAACGCGACAGGCGAATGGTTTTCGGGATCAGCTGCAGATCGTGCCGCGATAGAACAACGTCAGCGGATTCGAGCGCCACATCGGCTCCGCGGCCGATGGCGATACCCAAATCGGCGGCCGCGAGCGCCGGCGCGTCGTTGATACCATCGCCGACCATCGCGACGACTTGCCCGGAATTCTGCCAGCGCGCAATCGCAGCCAACTTTTCATCGGGCTTCACTTCGGCGACGACTTCGTCGATGCCAACATCGCGGGCAATCGCTTCGGCTGTTTCGCGTCTGTCGCCCGAGAGCATCCTCACGCTCAGGCCGAGCTGCTTCAATTCGCTAATGGCGGCCCGGCTCGTTTCGGACACGCTGTCGGCAAGCACGATGCGGCCGAGCGGTTGACCCTCCAGAGACACTTCGAGCGCGGCTTGACCCGCTTCCAACTCAGCCAATTCGCCCGACCGGCCAACCAGAATCCGGCCCTCGCGGCTCCGCTCGGCAATTCCCAGTCCCGGAATCACCTCGAC
>DASRJB010000009.1:0-2988 GCA_035649715.1 Pirellulaceae bacterium | reverse complement strand
AATCCTGCACGCCCTCCAATCGCTTGAATCCGCCCTGCCGCAACCATCCCAATCCCAAGCCGGCCAATCCCGATCCCAACAACGAAGAGAGCATTGGGGCCCGCAGCCGGCATCCGACGGGCGTCATGGCCGCGCTCTGCGACGGCTCCGTGCGGTTCTATTCGAACAACGTCGCGCTCGACTCGTGGCGGGCCCTGGGCACCGCCCACGGCGGTGACATCATCAGCGGCGAGTGAGCCGCACCTAAGCCGCGACCAGTGGTCACGGTGCATTGCGTAGACCGCGACCACTGGTCGCGGCTTTGAGGCAGATGCTCCCGCTACGCGTTGCTGGTCGCCGATTTGCGACGCCGCCCGGCGATCGGCACGACCAGGCCGATGACGCCCGCCAGCAGGCCCAGCCACATCAGGCGGCTGCTGGCCTCTTCGGGCAGCAGCGAATCGGTGCTGATCCCCGGTAAGAACGTCGAAGTGATCAGGGGATAGAGCACGCCCGCGAGGACTCCCGCGGCCAGGCCGGCCAGCACCGCCAGCACCAGGCCGCGAAGTGACCGCGTCGCCAGGCCCAGGCCCAGGCCGATGCAGCCGGCCAGCGGCAGGCAGAGAGCGAGCTGCGCCATGACGGTGTGCTTGATCTCGGCCAGCCCGACGTTGACCCGCACCTGCTCTTGCACGAGGCAGGCCAGCAGGCCGCCGGCGACGCCGCCCAGAGCGCCTAAGGGAAGCGTGGTCGCTACCGGCAGGATGGATCGCCGCAAGCGTCCTTCGGCAACTCCTAGCAGCGCGCCGAGAAATGCGCCAAGGCTGCCCAGGTAGAGCATCGCGTGATGGCGGTCGAGCTCGCGCTGCTTGGCCCGATAGGCGTTGACCTGCGCCGCGGGAGCGCCCATGGACAGGTGCAGGTTCTCGGGCATCAGAAAGACCGGATGCACGCGCTGGATCAGCACCCAGGCGAGCAGCGCCGCCGCCAGGCCCAACCCCAGGCCGGCCAGCGGGGGCAGGAGAATGTTCCCAGGGCGGACTTCCGGCGAAGGGGATTGCGACATGCGGCACCTCGCGCGCTGGTGCGATTATCGCGCCGCGGCCGGCGGGGGACAAGCAATAGCCGGGAGCAAACTTGCTCCCGGTGAACCGCGAGACAGCGCCCAGCCGCGGGCACGGGACCAGGTTGCTTCCGGCTAATAGCCAGCAATTGCTTCCCCGGCCGTGGCGGGATAGGTTCAGTGCTGGGTTCCTCGCTCCCTTCTCCCAAGGAGTCCGCCATGCTCCGCAGCGTCACCGTTTTCGTCGGCGCGTTCTTATTTCTGGTGGGGGTTGCAGCCGCGCAGCAGGCAGCAGCGCCGAAAGCCGAGCCGCGGCCGTTCACCTTTACGACGCTGGAAATTCTCAACGGAGACGGCGAGCTGCAGCGGCTGCTCAAGCAGCGCTACAACGCGGCGGGGGAGGACTTGGAAGCGCGGATGGCGCTGTATGGCGCCGGCCGCGTGAGCTTGGAGGCCATTTGCGCCAGCCTGGAGCGCTTTACGAAGGCCAGCCTCGATTTGGCCGCGACTCCGGTCGAGCGCGTGAACGAGCTCGACCGGGCGCTGGCGGCGGCCCGGAGCGTCGAGGCGATCGTCGAAGAGAAGTACAAGTTCGAGGTCGAGCCGGTCCAGGCGTTCAAGCACGCCCGCTACGTGCGGCTGGACCTGGAGATCCAGCTGCTGCGGGCCCGCGAAGCCGCCAAACTGGGCGCAGCCGGCTCGCCCGCGGCGGAAGTTGCCGCGGCCAAGCGCTAGGGACAATAGCCGGGCGCCACGCGGGGTCCGGCACGAGGAGAGCATGCCGATGCGCAGGCCCAGGCCGGTTCGCCGCCGCCGCGGCGTCATCCTGATGGTCGTGCTGTCGCTGCTGACCTTGTTCGCCATCGTGGGCATCTCGTTCGTATTCCAGGCCCAGCGGACAGCGTCGGCGGAGGCAGCCGCGAACTGGCGGCAGGTGCGGGAAGCAGCGCCGATCATCGAGCGCGACCTGCTGGAGGCCCTGGCCGGCGAGACGGATGTCTCCGGCAGCTATTCGGCACTGCAAGGGCTGGACTTGACCTCCTCGGACCTGCGGGCCGCGATCTGCGCGGCGGCCCGTGCCGAGCAGGACCCCAAGGAGCGCCGCCGGCTGGAGCGGCTATGCGACCTGGCGGACGACCTCCGCCGGGCGATCAGCCTGCTGCAGTGGCTGCTCGGCCAGGTCGAGCAGCAGGCCACCTTCCCGCCAGGGTGATGGCGGTCGCGTACCTGAGTCAAGAGAATAAATTCCGGAAAAATCCGGGAACGCGTGGAATAAATGTTCCCTTGTGCGCATCGAATCATATGGGAGCACTGTGCCGCTCTTTGAAAAGTTCGTTTGCGACGATTGACCGCCAAGGGCGGAGCAATCGCCCGCCGAAGGTGCCGGGAGAACATAAGGGAAACTCGCGCGGTGCTCTTCTAACCCTTATAACACTAATGTCCATACGTGCCCTATAAATGGAGCGTAAAGAGTTCAGCACCAATGCCTTACGGCGAATCAACGTCAGTTTGCCCCGCGATCAAATCCCGGCGGCCCAACGTGATTTCCTAATATTCGGCGGCCGCGAGCTGCGGCGTGTTTTGCGGCCTTGTCAGGGGGCGCGGCTTCAGGCAACGACGCTGGCCGCCTCGGCCGCGAGCGCGCCGACGGCCCTCTGGTAGGCCTGCTCGTCGTTGAGGTCGGCGAGCGAGTTCAGCACCAGGTCCGGCCGGTACGCATAGCGCTCCAGGTCGTCGCGGCGGGTCGAGCCGGTGAGCACGAGGGCGGTGCGGTAGCCGAGGTTGACGCCCCCCAGGATGTCGGTCTCCATGGTGTCTCCGATCATGATCGTCTCGCCGGTGGCCAGGCCCAGTTCCTTGCGGGCCGCCCGCATCATTACCGGGCTGGGCTTGCCGACGCTGAACGCCGAGCGGCCCGTCGCCGTTTCGAGCATCGCCACGATCGC
>DASRJB010000008.1:0-11017 GCA_035649715.1 Pirellulaceae bacterium | reverse complement strand
GTCGAGCGAGCCGACGAACTGACGTTCGGGGGTCGTGGCCCGCAGCTCTCCCAGCAGCACGTGGTAGGCCGCCTCGTCGCTGCCCATTGTGCCGTCCAACCGCCGCGTCAATTGCCCATTCAAGTATAGCCGCAGCTCGTTCGGCGTTTTGACCGAGACCAGGTGGTGCCAGCGGCCCGGCGTGCAGCCGCTGGCGGTGAAGATATTCACGCCGCCTTTGCCCTCCGGCGGATGGCGGTGCATGAACCGGAACGCACCGGGCTCATGGACGAGCGGCGTCTGATGGGCCAGCTCGATGACGTTCAGGTGCGTCAGCGACTTGGCGTCTGCCTCCGGAACAATGCCCATGAGCGTCGCCCAGTGCAGCATGGCCGGGTTGACCCACATTTCGACCGAATACGACTTCGCGTTGAGCTTGGGAATGGGTTCGGTCGTTGCCAGGAAACGCGGGCCGGCGGACTGGGCCAGGTGCAATTGTCCGTCCCCGACGCGGACTGCGTCCGGATCGCTCGCGTCCATTTGCAGTTCTGCGGCAAACAGCGAACCCGCTTCGTTGGGCACCACGCCGCCGGCCAGCGATTCGAACCGCCAGTAGAGCGTCGGCTTGGCTTGCAGCACCGTGCGGACGTAGCTTTCCGGCACGGCCAGCGGCCGCGGCGGCTCATCGCGAATGGTCAGCGGCGGCAGCGGAGCCTTGTCGGGCTCCAGCGTGGTTGCCCCTTTGCGGATGCGGAGGGCGCCGTCCTGCTCGAGCCGCTCGCTGGTCAGCGTGCTGCCGTCCTCGCCGAGCACCGAGACTTCCACCTCGCCGTCGACAACCTGCACGGAGCTGCCTTGCAGCTCATCGACACCGACGGCGAACTCCGTGCCCAGATCGACCATCACGGCCTCGGGCGTGTTGAGCACAAAGCCGTGCCCCCACTGCAGCACGCGAGTTGCCGCGCGGCCGGAAACCAGCGTCGCGCTCTTGGGCGAGAGGATATGCAATTCAGCCGGGCCGGCTACGAGCAGCTTGGCCCCGCCGAGGAACTCCAGCTGCAATTGGCCCTGTTGGATTTTCAGCGAGCCAGGCTTCAGCCGCATGCCCTCCTTGAGCCGGCCAGCGCTATCGGCGGGCAGCCCCTCGACGTGGGTGATGATTGCGGCGACTTCCAGGCCCTTCAGCTTGGCTTCTAGATACTCTGCGCCGGGGCGATCGGTCCGGCGTCCGACGAAGACCGCGATCAGCACGACCGCAGCGGCGGCCAAGACCGTGCCGACAACCGCCATCTTCCACCGGCGGCCTCTTCGCGACCGGCCTTTCGCCCCTTCCTCTGGCAGCGACAAGGGGACCGATAACGCCTCGTACAAGCTGGCTTCCAGGTCCATGTAGCGCACGCAGCGGAGGCGAAATTCGCGGTCGGCCAGCAGCCGTTGCTCCAGCCCCGCAAATTCGTCGGGCGAAAGCTGGTCATCGACGAGCCGCCGAAACAGGGCCCGTTCGGCTGCCTGCGATTGGCTGATAGGCTCGCTCATAGGGCGGCTCCTGGGTTATTGGCTGGTTTCTAGCGACAATTCGGCTCGCAGCCGGCGCTCGGCGCAACGGGCAATTGCCTCCCGCAGGCGGTCGAGTCGCCGATACAAAGCCTTGGCGGTCTTGCCCTGCTCGTCGGCCAGGGCGGCGATGGTCTCCGAGTCGGCATAGCGGCGGCGGAGCAGGGCCTGGTCCTGGTCGCTCAATTCGTTCAGGCACAGCGCCAGCGCCCGCCGCTGGGCTTCGAGCTGCGCGGCCTGCGACTGGCGACTTTCGGCCAATTGTTCCATCACGTCCTCGCGGAAAACGAGCCGGTCGCGAGCGATCTGCTTGCGGAAGTTCAAAACCTCGAAATAGGCCACGCGGAGCGCCCAGGGCAGGAACTCCCGCTCGCGGTCGTACTCGGCGAATTTCTCCCACAGCACCGTCGCCGTCCGCTGGAGCACTTCCTCTGCGTCATCGCGTCGCGGCAGCAGCGTCATGATGTACCGCAACAGCGCCCGGTCGTGCCGCACCAGCAGCCGTGCGAACTGGGGACCAGCCGCCGAATCGCCCGCGGGTGCCGCTGGTGAATGGTGATCGGAATTCACGGGAGAGGATGCGCCTATCTTAAGTCTCCACGGCATGCGCGGATTCCCCGCGGCAAGGATCAAAACCCGGTGATTTGTCGCCTGACGGGGCCGAAGGAACCATTTTTGGCGTTTTTTGGATTGTTTCTTGGGGGAATTGGCTGATTCGCGGGAGATCCTATCCAGCGGCGATGCAATAATCGGGGCTGCTGGTGGGTGCTTGGGGGGCGGCTTGTCTTTTCATCCATCTCTAAGAATGCGACGGAGTGACCACATGCCACGCCTCTCCCGTGGGTTTACGTTGGTCGAGTTGCTCGTGGTGATTGCCATCATCGGCGTCCTGGTCGCGCTGCTGTTGCCGGCTGTGCAGTCGGCCCGCGAGGCCGCCCGCCGCATGACGTGCAGCAACAACGTCAAGCAGCTGTGCCTGGCCTGCCACAACTTTGAAGACACCTTCGGCACACTGCCCCCCTGGGCCAGCAGCAAGGCGGGGGAGTATGGCTCCTGCCACTTTCTGATTCTGCCCTACCTGGAGCAGAACAACCTCTTTCAGAAGGCTAACGGAAACTCGTTCAATGTTCGCACCGAGGCAGTCAAGGTCTTTTGCTGCCCCGTGGATGTCACGGCGCCGAACGGGAAGTTTTCCAACATCGCCGTCAACTATCCGGGCAATGGCACCTCGGTCGGCCGCACTTCGATCAACGGCGTCGTGTATGGCGCCGCGACGTACGCGTACAACGCCTGGATTTCGCCGGCCGACCCGGCGGCGACGGAAGCCGTGATGAATAACGGCCATCCCGAGAAGTCGCTGCTATCGCTGGTGAAGCTCAAGGATGGCACCAGCAACACGATTCTGTTTGGCGAGCGCATGGCATTCTGCACCGGTCGCGATTACCCCAGCGCCACGGCCAACCCGCGGCTGGCGGCCGGCTCGGTGACCTGGAGCATTTGGGCTCGGGGCGGAAAGAACACCACGAATGCCAACTGGAACGACGGCGCTCCCGCCACCAACCTTCCCGCCGCGGGCTCGGGCGCGATAGGTGGCTATAGCTGGTGGGACAATCCCATTTTCAACCATCCCTACACGGGCTTCCCCAACTCGCCCGGCCCGCGGAGCGACTCGAATTTCCGCCAGAACTGGGACGGCGGCGTGGTCAATCCCGGCGGCATTCAAGCCGGGGCGATCCCCCATCGCTGCGATTATCGCCGGCTGCAGGCGCTGCACAGCGGCGGCGTGATGGTAGCCGGCCTGGCCGATGGCAGCGTCCGCAATGTGAACGCCACTATCAGCGCCTTGACGTTTGACCGCGTCTGTTACCCGAACGACGGGCAGGTGATCGGCAGCGACTGGTAAGGCTCACTTCCCATGCTTCGAAGGTTCTTGCACATGAAGGCACTCAGGATCGGGCTGCCGGCTGCCGCTCTGGCCATGATTTGCAGCTGCAACTCGAAGCCGGAGCCGGCGCAGCTCTCCGGCAAGGTTACGTTCAAAGGGCAGCCGGTCCCGGCGGGCTACATTACCTTCACTCCCGACGTCGCTGCCGGCACGCTGGGCCAAAACAAGGTGATGCAGATCAAAGACGGTGTGTACGACTCGGCCAAGGAGAGCGAGCCGGGCATCAATCCCGGCACTTACCAGATCCGCATCGCCGGCTTCGACGGGATCAAGATCCCGTTTTTCGGCCAGGGCAAGCAGATCTTCAACCCCATTCAGGACCAGTTCAAGGTGCCCGACGGCAAGACGACGAAAGACTTCGTCGTGCCCGACTCGGCCGGCGAAAACGTGAGGATTGAGAAAACGGCGGATACGTAGGCCCCACGTCTCCCAAAGCCGCGACCAGTGGTCGCGGTGTTTCGGTAGACCGCGACCACTGGTCGCGGCTTTGAATCTCACCCCGGCGGCCATTTCATCGCGCGGCCGCCGAGCAGGTGCAGGTGCAGGTGATCGACGCTCTGACCGCCGTCGGGGCCGCAGTTGATGACCACCCGGTAGCCGCTAGCGAGATTGAGCTGCTCGGCCAGCTTGCGGGCGACGACCAGCAGGTGCCCCAGGAGCGCCGCGTCGCTGTCGGCTGCCGCTGCTAGCGAGGCGATCTCCTGCTTGGGAATCAGCAGGACGTGAGTCGGGGCCTGCGGGCCGATGTCGTGAAACGCCAGGCACCGGTCGTCCTCATAAACCAGCTTCGCCGGGATTTCCTTATCGATGATCCGTTTGAAGATCGTCTTGCCCATGGCTCCTGCTCCGCTAGCGAACCCGCCGCAGCGCCGATTGTAAACCCGCGGCCGGAAGGGGCCTACCAGCCGCAAAACTGCTCTGGCTGCACTGGCCGTGTCGATCTATCATCCGCGGTGCACGATTCTCTGGCTGCCAGGAATGCCTGGGTGGGCCGCGAACGGACAATCGCCGCCCAAGGCCAGCGTGCTCGTCAAGGAGGACGGTCGTGAACACAGTCAAATCGGCGGCGGTCATCGTCGTGCTGCTGGTCGTGCTGTACGGCGTTTACGTCGCGCTGAACAAGCCCGATTTCTTCAGCCCGCCCCCCGCGCCGGCCGACGTCGCGCCGCCGCTGGTCGAGTTCGGGCCCACCGATCCCGGTCCGCCGCACACCGTCTCCCCCTCGCTGGCGTCTGGGCCGCCCGCTACCAGCCCCGCCGATTCCACGCAGCGCAGCGTACGCGGCGGCGAGTTCCAGCCCAGCACCGATCCGGCCAGTCTGCCGCCGCCCACCAGCCTGCCTTCCACCGCGCCGCCTCCCGATCCCACCGCCAGCGCTGGCGCGGATTTGCGGCGGAGCAATTTCGAAACGCCGGCAGCCACGACAACTGGCAGCCAGGCCCCGCCGCTGGACTCCGCCGCCGCGCCGCCCCCGGCCGCGAGCGCGCCGCCGGCGAACTACGCCGCCCTGACGGCCTATTCGCTCAAGCGCGACTTCCAGGAAGCGGAGCAGCTCGTCGCCGACGGCAAGTACCGGGCGGCGCTGGCGAAGCTCTCGCCCTATTACAACAGCGCGGACCTGACCAGCGCCGACCGTGGCCAGCTGCTGGCCTGGCTCGACGCCCTGGCCGCCAAGGTGATTTACTCCCGCGAGCACTTGCTGGCCGCGCCCTACATCGTCAACAAGAGTCAGACGCTCTACGACATTGCCAACGAATACAAGGTCTCGTGGCTGGTGCTGCACAGCATCAACCGCCAGGTCCGCGATCCGATGGTGCTCGTGCAGGGGACCGAGCTGAAGATCGTGCCCGGACCGTTTCGCGCCGAAGTGAACCTGGCCACGAGCGAGTTGACTCTCTTCCTCGGCGAGCTGTATGCGGGCCGCTTTCCGTTCACCATCGGCGACCAGCCGCCGCGGCCCGGTACTTACCAGGTGCACGATAAGCGCCGCGACCAGACTTTCTACGGGCTCGACGGCCGCGTCATCCCAGGCAACGATCCGGCCAATCCCTACGGCGGCTACTGGATTCACCTGGGCGGCGAAGTCGCCATCCACGGCAGCGCCATTTCGGGCGGCGCGCAACCGCTCGGCTGCATCAGCCTCAGCCCCAAGGACGCCCAGGACGTCAACGCGATTCTGTCGCTGGGCTCCGAAGTGACGATCCGCCGCTGATCCGCAGGGCGGCGAGTCGAAGATTTTCCGCAGCAAAAAGCTGACCTTGCCGCTTTCGGCGCAAGATTGCATGATTTCCCTCGCTTGGGGCCAGGCGGCGACGGAAACGCGCAAGGACGCAGCATGGACCCTGAATCGCTGACGGAGTGGATCGGGCTGCTCTTCGCGCATCCCGACTTGGCGCGGATGGGACACGCCCAGCGCGTGGCGGACCGGAATCTTGGGCTGGGCTGGCTCTATTACGCCCTGGCTCGCACGATCCGCCCCGCGGCTGCGGTCGTCATCGGCTCGTATCGCGGCTTTGTGCCGCTCGTTCTGGGCCGCGCCCTGGCCGACAACTCCGAGGGAGGCGAGGTCGCCTTCATCGATCCCTCGTTCGTCGATGACTTCTGGAAAGACGCCGCCGCGGTGCGGCGCTACTTCGCCGGGCTGCGTGTCACGAACATTACGCACCATCTGCAAACGACGCAGGAATTTGTCCGCTCGCCTGCCTACGACGAGCTGGGCAGCGTCGGCCTCGTCTTCGTCGATGGATTTCACTCGGCCGAGCAGGCCCGTTTTGACTTCGAAGCCTTCGCCGATCGCCTCGCGCCCGGCGGGATGATCCTGCTCCACGACAGCGTCTGGCGGATGGCCACCGGCCTGTACGGTAGTGACCGGCACTACGTGCACGGCGTCGTCGATTTCGTGGCCGAGCTGAAGCGCCAGCCGCAGTGGCAAGTTTTCGACGTTCCCTGCGGCGACGGCGTGACGATTGTCCGTCAAAGTGCCGTGCCGCCGCCGCCTTCGCGCCGCCGCAGCGCCGCCGCTACGCTCCTTGCAGCAGGAGCCGCGCCATGAATCCCGCCGCCGAGGCCGGCCCGCTGTGGGCCATAACGAGCTACTTCAACCCCGTCGGCTATCGCCGCCGCCGCGAGAACTATCGCGTCTTCCACCGCCAGCTCGCCGTGCCGCTGGTGACCGTGGAGTTGTCGTTCAGCGGCCGCTTCGAGCTGACGCCGGCCGACGCCGAAATCCTCGTCCAGATTCAGGGCCGCGACGTGATGTGGCAAAAGGAACGGCTGCTGAACGTCGGGGTTGAGGCGCTGCCTTCCAGCTGCACGCAGGTCGCCATCCTCGACTGCGACGTAGTGTTCCTGCGCCCCGACTGGCCGCAGGCCATCAGTCGCAAGCTGGAGCAGTTCCCGCTGGCGCAGCCCTTCTCGACGGTTTATTACATCCCGCGCGTCGTGTCCTGGAACGACCCGCAAGCGCTCGCGTGCGAATATACGCGGCCCTCGGTGGCGGCGCTGATTGAAGCGGGGGGCGTCGGCCGCGCGGTCATGGGGCAGTTTGCGGGCCGCCGGCCGGGAGTCCGAGCCACGGGGCATGCGATCGCCGCCCGCCGCGAACTCTTGCAAGAGCATGGCCTGTACGATGCCAACATCATCGGCAGTGGCGACGCCTCGTTGATGGCCGCCGCGCTCGGCCTGTTCGATGCCGCTCTGGAATACCAGGCGCTCAACGAGGCGCAGCGAGCCTACTACCTGGCTTGGGCTCGGCCCTTTTCCCGCGAGGTCCGCGGTCAAATAGGCTGCGCGCGCGGCGACTTGATCCATCTCTGGCACGGCGAGATGGGCGACCGCGGCACGCTGGCGCGACATCGGAGCCTGGCTGCCTTCGGTTTCGATCCGCAGGTGGACATCGCCCTGGAGCCTACCGGCTGCTGGCGTTGGAACAGCGACAAGCCGGCGATGCACCAGTTCGTACGCGATTATTTTGCGACCCGCTACGAAGACGGCCGGCAGCCCGCGAGCGGCCGCGCGGAGCTTCTGCCAGCGGCGGCCTGAGCGAACACGCGACTTATGACCTATTACGCTAACGCGAGCCCGCTGTGGGCCGTAACGAGCTACTGGGCCCGGCCGCTGTACCAGGATGTCCGCGCACAGATCGGCTTCGTGAGCGGCGATCTGATTCACCTCTGGCACGGGGATATCCAAGATCGCGGCACATTCGACCGCCACCGCCGCTTTGCCGAATTCGAATTCAATCCCGCCCACGATCTCGCCTTGGAGAGATCCGGCTGCTGGCGGTGGAATAGCGACAAGCCAGCGATGCACCAGTTCGTGCGCGACTATTTTGTCAGCCGGCACGAAGATGGCCGGCAACCGGCAATGCCAGCCGGCAAGCAACTAGAGTCCGCGGCGGCCTGAATCGATCGACATCCATGAAGAGCGCCTATTTCGCCGACGCCGGCCCGCTGTGGGCCATCACGAGCTTCTACAACCCCAGCGGCTATGCGCGGCGTCGCCACAACTACCGTCTGTTCCGCCACCACTTGCAGGTGCCGCTGTTGACCGTCGAGCTGGCGTATGCCGGCGGATTTGAACTCGCCGACTCCGACGCCGAAATCCTCGTCCGCTGCAGCGGCGGCGACGTGCTTTGGCAAAAGGAGCGGCTCTTGAACGTCGCCCTGGAGCGCTTGCCGCCAACTTGCACGCAGGTCGCCTGGGTCGATTGCGACGTGCTGTTCGAGCGGGACGATTGGGCCGTGGTGCTCAGCCGCCAGCTGGAACGAACCCCGCTGGTGCAGCCCTATTCGCGGGCACTGCACCTGCGGCGCGACGCGCCTTTGAACCGCTCGCCGGCCGACGGCGATATCCTCTTCATCCGCGAAGCGGTGGCCGGACTGGTCGCCCGGGGAGCGTCGGCGGCCGACTACCTGGGCCACTTCGGCGGCCAGCGGCGCTACAAGCGTTCGCCCGGGCACGTCTGGGCGGCCCGCCGCGAAATCCTGCAGCGGCACGGACTGTACGACGCCTGCATCACCGGCGGCGGCGATACGGCCATCGCCTCCGCGGCCTACGGCTGCCCGGAGGAGGTCGTCAACTTCCAGACCCTGAGCGCCCCGCACGCCAGGCACTACCGGGCCTGGGCCGAGTCGTTCCATCAGTCGGTCCGCGGCGAGGTCGGGTGGCTGGAGGGCGATTTGCTGCACCTCTGGCACGGCGAAGCCGCCAATCGCGGCGTCCCGCAGCGCTATTACGATCTGGCGTCGTTTGATTTTGAACCCGAGGCCGACATCGCAATCAGCGAAGACGGCTGCTGGCGGTGGAACAGCGACAAGCCGGGGCTGCACGCCGTGCTGCGCGAGTATTTCGCGGCCCGCAAAGAAGACGGCGCGGCCTTGCGCCAGGGAGTGGGCTAGCCGATGCCAGGCAGTCACGATGAGCCGCGATTTCTCGTGGTCCGCCACGCGCGGCGCAAGCGGCACTTTTACGACGTCGTGCTCAACTGGGTCGCCGAGCGCTTTCCGCGACTGCGTGCGCTGTTCGACGTGTGGGACCTGCCCGACGAAACGGCCCGCGACTTTCCTCACCGTCCCGATTTGCTCGTCTGGCGGCGGCTGACGGCGCTGACCAAACGACTCATCCGCCGCGACACAACTCCACTGCGATTGCTGCGCAGCGGAATCCCTGACGGTAGCGATTACCGGCTGCACCTGGCGTGGCTGCAGGATCCGGTCGAGCAGTGGTCGCAGGCAACTTACGCCCGGGCCTGCCGGCTGGCCGCCGAATGCCACAGCCGCGGCGTTCCCGTCGTCAACCGCGTGGACCGGCTCGCCAACGCCGCGAAGTCAACGGCCGCCCGCTTGATGTCCGCCGCGGGCATCCGCACGCCGCGGATGGCGGTCATTCGCGACGCCGCCGAGTTTCGCGAAACGCGGCTGGATATTTCCCTGCCGCTGTTCGTCCGCGAGGACTGGGGACATTGCGGCCGGATGTGGCGGGCCGACACTCCGGCCGAAATCCGCCGCTTGCCGGTGTCCCGGCTGAAGCGGCCCGTGGCGGTCGAGATCGTCGATGTCCGCGACCCACGCGACGGCCTGTTTCGCAAGTACCGCTACGTCGCCGCCGGCGAGATCGGCGTCAGCCATCACGTCCAGGCGTCGAGCGATTGGATCACCCGCGGCGACAACCGCGTGGTTACCGAGGCGACGCGGGCCGAGGAGCTCGACTACATCTCGCGCCCCGATCCACACCACGTTCAGCTTCAGCGGGCCCGCCGCGCGCTGGGCCTGGAGATGGTCGCCTTCGACTACGGCCTGACGCAGGAGGGGGAGCTCATCCTCTGGGAAGCGAATCCCTTCCCGCACATCAAAATCTCCAAGCGCGGCCTCGCCTATCGCAACACCGCCCTGCACCGCACGCTGCTGGCGCTCCTGCACCTCTACTTGACCACCGCCGGCCTTCCCGTGCCGGGCGAAATCGCCGACGGCCTGCCCTACGACGTCCCGCACAATCGTGCGGCGTGAGTTTCCCAGCTACGCAACCAGCCCGCCGAAGTGCGGCCAGGACGTCGTGCGGGGATGAGCGGGCTCTTCGCTGCGCGAGCCGGGGATGCTGCGGCGGAGTGTCTGCCAGAACATGGCGAGCGAGAGCCGCACGGGGCGGATGCCGGGGGCCAGCCGCTCCATCTGGTCGAGCTGCTCGACAGTCTGCGGCAGCGTGACCGCCAGGTTGTCGATCGCGCCGCGATAGTTTTGAAAGCTGGGCAGCCGCGGCGCTGAAAGCAGCAATTGGCCGCCGAACGCGTAGGCGGGCCCTCGCCGCCGCGGGCTGGCACCCGGCGCGGAGCGATTCACGACGGCCGGGCGGTTTCCGCCGCCGGCGACGTGGTCGCCGCCCCGGCGGGCGTACCAGACGAGAGAAATCGCGAGCAAGGCCGCTGCCGCCGACGCCAGCAAAACCCCGACTGCCAGCCAGGCGCGAGACGCGGGCCGCGCGGTGACCGACGACTCCCTGTCCGACGCGACCTGAGTCACGACGCGGCGGGCAAATTCCCGTCCCAGCGGCGGAATCGGCAGCTGCGTAAGCCCGCGCAGCAGCAGCGATCCGCCCGTCAGCAGCCCGCGGCAGCTTTCGCACTCGCCAGCATGCGCAGCCAAGCGCGGATCGGCCTGGGGGCAGCCGCGCTCGTCGAGCAGCTCGTTCCAGCGGTCTTCAAACTCTTGGCACTGCATGTTGGCTGACGGATCGTTCGGGCGGCACTGCGCCGCGATTTCGCAGCAAGTTGATCAATTCCCGCCGGGCGCGATGGACCCAGGTCTTCACGGTGCCCAGGGGCACCTCCATCGCGACGGCGATCTCGGCGTAACTCAGCTCCCGATCATGAAACAACACAAACGCCTGCCGGTATTCGGGCCGCACCGCAGAAAGCGCCAAATGCACTTCCTCGGCCAGCTGCTGCGCCGCCCGCTGGTCGGGTGCGTCGTCGGCGACCCACTCGACCGACGGCTCGGCCACCGGCCGCCGCTTGCGGCCCGACAGCGCCGTCCGGCAGCGGTT
>DASRJB010000007.1:0-10030 GCA_035649715.1 Pirellulaceae bacterium | reverse complement strand
GGCCCGCTGAAAGTACAGAGGATGACCCAGCGCCTGATTCACGCGCGTCGAGCTGCTGACGCCGCCCGCCAGAAATCGCTGGGCCTGCTCGAACTGCTGCTGGACCTTGCTCATGTTCAGATTCTTTCCAGCGCCGGATCGACCTCGACCTTGCCTCCGAGCAGGCGGCGAAACGTGGCGACGGCCAGTTGCACATCCTGCGGGGCAAACAGCAGCAGCTTCCAGCTTCCGGAGGGATGCTTGAAAGTCGCCTCGGCCAGTTGACTGTTGGTGCCACCGGGATGCGCCGGTGGTTTCACGCGCAGCTCCGATATCTCCGCCGCGGCGAGGCGATATTTGTTGCCCCCTTTGCCGCACTCGCGCCGCAAGTCGTCCGCATTCAGGCGATCCAGCTCCTGACTGCGGCGCACCAGAGTGCGCATGGTCCAGGTCGCAATCAGGATCAAGAGCGGAATCGCAAACGCTGCTACCGTGAACAGGAACGAGGCCAATTGCAGCGCTTCGTTCGGCCTTTGAAAGCCGGCGCGGGCGATGCCGATTCCCAGCAGCCCGAGGATCGAGCCGACCACCGCGATCGAGCTGATCATCCAGGTCTTCAGGGACTGTACGGTCTTCACGCCCCAGTGCGAACCATCCGCATGGCGGGCGACCTCAAGATCAATCATGATGTTATGGGGACTGAGATCGATGAGCAGCAGGGCGCCCTGATCGACGTAAGCTCGGTAGATCAATGTATTCGACCAGCCCCGACTCACGGCCAGAAAGAATGGGAGGCTGCCGGAAGGCGCGGCGGCGGCCGCGGACTGGGGGGCGGGGGCCTTGGCGGCCGGCGTCGCAGCGGGAAGCGCCGCGGCCTTCATCGCCGCGGGAGCAGGCGCGGCAAGGGGCACGGCGGTTTTCGGCCCGTCGTCGAGCGGCGCGAGCCGGAATTCATCGTCCGCGGCCGCGGCCAGGAGGGCCGGCTTCTGGGGAATGGTCAGCGCCCCGCCACAGGCCTTGCACTTCACTCGCCGCCCGGCGAGCGCCTCGTCCACCTGATAAGATTTTCCACAGGTGCATTGGACGGTGAGCGGCATGGGGGCCTCCCAGCTGGCGAGCCAGCGACACTGAAGAATAGCAGACGGCAAACGCCCCAAAAATGGATCGGAGCGAAAGCCATGGGCTGGTGGAAAATCGACCGTGCGACGGGCCAGCCGATCGCGGGTGAGCACTCGGCTTTGAGCCGGCCGCCGGAACTTGTCCTGCCGAACGCGGTCCCGAGTGTGGACGACGACGAGGCGGATTGCTATTTGGGCGACGGCCCTGGGGACATGGGCTCTGGCCTGCCCGCGGAATTCGAGGCCGCGATCGGCGACGGCCGAAGCCTTACCGACCAGCAGCTCCGCGATTGCCTGCTGGGGCGGGTCGTACCGCAAAGCCTTGCCGATCGGCGGCCGCAGCTCCTCCAGCTCGTCGAGGCATTCTGGTTGGACATCGACGGCTGCTACGAAGACGAGTGGGGCCGGCCAGCGCGGCCCGCGGAGAAGCGTTGGATTTGTGAAGATGTAATCGAGCGCCGGCGCCATAAGTGACCGCGGCGTGACGAATCAGGCGGTACGCGCCTCATCCATCCGCCTCGCATAGAATCTGTGGGCTGTAACAGAGCCGGGCCTTTTTGCGCTGAAAGGTGTGCACCGTTTGCGCGCCTTCCATCAAAAAGGAGTCGGTACATGCGTCACCTCATTGCGCTTGGCCTGTTGGCGGCGGGCACGATGATTTTTGGTTGCTGCGGAAGCGTGTTCCTGCTGGCGACCTTGCTGATGCCAGGGCCCGATGCTGGCTCGCAATCCGCCGGTTTTGCTCCCTATGAGGGTGGCTATCAAAGTCCTGACGGCTTCTATGCAGAACCGGGCTATGCCCCCGCGGGCGGCTGGCACGGCGGCCACGAGTGGAGCGGCCGCCTCAGCAGCGGCACCGTCGATCCCACGGGCCAGGGCAACGATGTCATCAGCGTCGATGGCGAAGTCCTCACATTTCCGAACTAAGAAACTCGGATTTGCCCCGTGTTTCATCTGTGTTTCATCCGTGGCGCATTTGCCGCGCAGACCAGCCGCATGGCATGTCGATTGCCCAGTCGCTAAAACCATCCTTTACTCGGCCCGCGGACGCCTGCGTTGCCCAAGGTGCGCCCTGGCGGTGCCGGGTTATTGGGCAGCCGCCTGGAATCTCGCGCCGGTTCAAGCATGGATTTTCAGTCGTACCAGACCGAAGGCTTTTACGACGAGCTGCTCACGCCCGAGCTGCAGCCGTGGCCTTGCGGCGAATTGCTAGTGAAGCGTCTGGCGGCGCTGCCGACGACCGAGTTGATCCGCCGGCAGCGGGCGGCGGAAATGGCCCTCCTGAATATGGGCATCACCTTCGCCGTCTACGGGCACGAAGCGGGGACCGAGAAAATCTGGCCGTTCGACATCATTCCGCGGATCATCGACGGCCGCGAGTGGGACCAGATCGAGAGCGGGCTAAAGCAGCGGATCCACGCGCTCAACCTGTTCATCGACGACATGTATCACGAGCGGCGGATCATCCGGGACGGCGCGGTGCCGCAGTGGCTGATCGATTCGGCCAGGAACTACCTGCCGCAGTGCCAGGGCATGGACCCGCCGAAAGGCGTCTGGTGCCACATCACGGGGACGGACCTGGTGCGGGACAGCGACGGTCGGATTTACGTCCTGGAGGACAACCTGCGGTGCCCTTCGGGCGTGTCGTACGTCCTGGAAAACCGCGAGATCATGAAGCGGACGTTTCCGCAGAGCTTCGACGGCTTCTCGATCCTGCCGGTCGAGAACTATCCCGACAAGCTGCTGGAGATGCTGATCCACATCGCTCCGGCGGGCGTCAGCGATCCGAACGTCGTGGTACTCACGCCGGGCATCTACAACTCGGCCTACTTCGAGCACTGCTTCCTGGCCCGGCAGATGGGCGTGGAGCTGGTGCAGGGCTCGGACCTGGTCGTCAGCGACAACACGGTCTACATGCGGACGACGCAAGGGCTGGAGCGGGTCGATGTGATCTACCGCCGCATCGACGACGACTTCCTCGACCCGGCGATCTTCCGCCCCGATTCGACGCTCGGCGTGAAAGGCCTGATGGACGCCTACCGCGCGGGCAAGGTCGCCCTGGCGAACGCACCGGGGACGGGCGTGGCCGACGACAAGGCGGTCTACGCCTTCGTGCCAAAGATGATCAAGTACTACCTCGGCGAGGAGACGATCTTGCCTAACGTACCGTCGTTCGTCTGCGGCGACGAGAAGCAATGCCAGCACGTGCTGGCCAATATCGACCAGCTGGTGGTCAAGCCGGCGAACGAATCGGGCGGATACGGCATCTTGCTCGGACCACGGGCGACGCACGCCGAGCGCGAGCGGCACAAGGAGCTGATCCGGGCCAATCCGCGGAACTATATCGCCCAGCCGATGCTGGCGCTGTCGCGGGTGCCGACGATCGTGGACGATCACTTCGAAGGACGGCACGTCGATCTGCGGCCGTACATCCTCTACGGCAAGGAGATTTTCGTGCTGCCCGGCGGTTTGACGCGGGTGGCGCTGCGAAAAGGTTCGCTGGTGGTGAACTCGTCGCAGGGCGGCGGCAGCAAGGACACGTGGGTCTTGCGGCCCGACGCGGCGCTGGCCGCGCGGGCCAACGGCCGGCCGCAAGGCGCGGCGTAACTCGGTCCCAGGCTCCAGCCTGGGACCGCACGGCCGCGAGGCTCCTGCCTCGCGGGCGGACGGGAGGCGGGAGCCTCCAGGAGTGCGTTCCCAGGGAGGACCCTGGGAACGAGAGGCCACGAGGCGGAATAACGATGCTCAGTCGCGTTGCGGACTCGATCTTCTGGATGAGCCGGTATATCGAGCGGGCGGAGAACGTCGCGCGATTCATCAACGTCAACCTGAAGCTGTCGATCGACCTGGGCCCGGCTACCCTCGGCCAGTGGGCCCCGCTGGTCTATACGACGGGCGATCAAGACGCCTTCGCCGAGCGTTTTGACGAGCCCGACCAGAAGAAAGTCATCCAGTTCCTGGCTTTCGACCCGGAAAACCCCAACTCGATCATCTCCTGCCTGCGGGCTGCCCGCGAAAACGCCCGCACCGTCCGCGAGATGATCTCGTCGCTGATGTGGGAGGAGCTGAACAAGTTCTTCCTCAACGTGCGGGCCGCGACCACCGACCAGAGCGTGCTGGCCCAGCCCTACGACTTCCTGCAGCAGGTGATCCTCAGCAGCCACCTGATGGACGGCATCACCGACGCCACGATGTCGCACAACGAGGCCTGGCACTTCTTCGTCATGGGCCGCCTGCTGGAGCGGGCCGACAAGACCAGCCGCATCCTCGACGTAAAATACTTCACGCTGCTGCCGAGCGTCGGCGACATCGGCTCGGCGGTCGATACGATCCAGTGGTCGGCGCTGCTCGAATCGGCCAGCGCCCTGGAGATGTACCGCAAGCGGCACGGGAGGATCACGCCCGCGAACGTCGCCGATTTCCTGATGCTCGACCGCGATTTTCCGCGGGCCATGCACCACTGTCTGATCCAGGCCGAGGAATCGCTGACGGCCATCACCGGCAACCGGGGCGGCCGCAATCATACGTCCGCCGAGCAGAAGCTCGGCCGCCTCCGCTCGGACCTGAACTACGCCCGCATCGACGAGATCATCCAGAGCGGCCTGCACGAGTTCATCGACCAGTTCCAGGTTCGCCTGAACGAAGTCGGCGCCGCGGTGAGCGAGACGTTCTTGGCTCCGCAGCCGCTGGGCACGGCGCCGACTCAATCGCAAAACCAGTCGCAAATACAGTCAGCGGGCATGTCAAAGGAGTGACCACTACTCGGGCTTTGCCTTATCGACATTTGCGCTTTCTGGCCCAGCGGCCGGCATGGGCCCAAACGGGCAACCACCGTCGGCGTAGTCGGTGGGCCGCGGTGGCGGGAACGGGACGCCTGGAAGGGTCGCCAGGTCTTTCGGCGAGAGGTAGCGCTTCGCTGGCGGCGGAAACAGACGGCGACCTAGTTCCATCACGCCGATGAGCGTGATGCAAATGACTGGGACGAACAGAGCACCCAGCCAGTGCAGGGGCGACTTGATCACCAGCGCCAGGATGGCGAGGATCACGGACGTTGCCGTGAGCAGGGCAAACAGTCCGCGCAGCGAGAACTGGCTCCCGGCGGGACGGCGATCGGCGGCCGGCGATTGCTCGGAATTCATCGGCCGGCCTCGATGTTCGCGGGCATCGCGGTCGCCAGCGGCGGCAAATAAAGCTTGCTGTCCCGCGGCTCATACGGGGGCGGCGGCTTGTCGTCCGCCTGCGGACCCTCAGCCTTGCGGCGCATTCCCTCGAGCACGTGGCCGTGCAGCGTGTGAATCACCCGCCGCTCGATCGGCTCCCAAATGAACGCCGGCCGCAGCTTCCGCTCAAAACGCGTCGTCAGCGTGATCCGCGACTGTTTGTCGCCGACTGGCGAAATCTCGAAGCCGCCGTCCTTCAAGTTAGCGTAGTTCTCGCTTCGCATGCGGACGCTTACGACGTCGAACGCCAGCCGCCGCGGCGGCTCGACCTGACTGATTCGCTTTTTGATTTCGCCGCAGTCGTAGAAGCAGGTGACGACCTCGCCCGGTTTTTGCTTGTCGCCCTGGCTGCGAATGGGCTTGGGCAGCGCCAGGTGCAGCAGCCAGGGAGGCGGATGCTGCACGTCTTCATAGAACATGATCGCGTTCCACGCCTCCTGCGGCGTAGCGTCGATCGTCAGGCCCGTCTGAATGACGGCGATTTCGCGGCGGTGCGGAAAACGATTTTCAATCAGCTGGCCGGCGAGCGGCAGGGCGGCCAGCAGCCACACGAACCAGCGGAAATACCAGGCGTGGTCCCAGCGGCCGGCGATCAGCACCACGCGCAGGATCACGCCGCACACCAATCCTGCGAACGTGGGAATGAGAAAGATGATCCCCAGCGTGAATCCGCAGAACATGCCCGCCAGGCTGAACGTGATCAGCAGAAAGATGACTGAGGTGATCGCCAGGATACCCAGCACGACGTATCCCCACGTTTGCAGGCGGCAGGCATAGCCCAAGAGCGCCCCAAAGCTGACCGGTACGGCGAAGAACAGCGACCAGCCCATTTCGCCGCCGATCTGCAGGCAGCCGGCATACGTCAGCGTGCCGACCAGCACGGACGCCAGAAACCCCGGCAACCAGAATTTCCACCGCGAGCTGGTGCGGTGCGTGGCCACGGTTTCCGGGCGGCCTGGATCGTACTGCAAGCCGCACTGCGGGCAGACGGCCGGCCGGCCCTGAACCGGCAGCTCGCCGCCGCAGCGGAAGCAGTACATCCGCACGCTGGCTGCCTCGGTTTGGGCGGCTGATGTCATGTCAGAGTGCCTTTCGCAGCAGTCGGGCGTGCTCGCGGCATACCAGCCAGACCCACAGCCTTCCCAGCCAGGCCGGCGCGAGCGGCGAGGTCCACCGGCCGCGGATGTGGATCGACAACCGAGTTAGCGGCGCGCCGCCTTGGCCCCCAATTACCGGCTGCATGTGGACGATGAACACGTGCGGAAAACCGCTCGCTGTGCCGCGGCTGCTGAAGTCGGTAAACGTGTAGCCGCTCCCTTCGTGCCAGGCGACGATGCGGCCGAACCGCAAAAACCGCAGCCCGAAGGCATTGTGCGACAAGAGCAGGTCCACGCCCAAACCAGGCCGGTCACGCATCAGCGTCACTCGATCGTGAAACGGATCGATCACCAGAAACCGCGGCAAGTCACTAACCAGCCGCCACAGCTCCTCGCATCCGCGAGCCATATCGAGCGAGATCTCGACGTGCATTGCCCGCCCGCGGCTGTGCGATCGGCAGGCCCCCGCCACAACGGTCGAGCGGCCAGCCTGCGGACGCGTCTCCAGCAGCCGCTTGGCGTGTTCCGCGCTTAGCAGGCACAAGCCGATGCCGCAGCCGGCTTTCAAGGGCAGCACCCATACGGCCGAGTTGGCGTTGAACCGCTCGATCGTAAGCAGCCCCGCCGCGAGCAGCCCGGCCGCGAGAAACCAGGCCAGGCAGGTCCAGCTTCCCGCCGCCAGCTGCCCCGCCCCCGGCACGCAGGCCGAGAGCAGGAAGGCCGACCACTTGTTGGTGCTTCCAGAAACGAACATCGGCGACTCGCTGCAAATCAAGACCGCAGGCCGCGAGTTATGATAACTTGTCGTCCCAAACCAAGCGGAGCCCAAACTGTGCAGCCGATGATCCATTGTCGCCCGCGGCGGATGCTCGTTATGCTGGCACAAGCAGCGCACGACGCTCGCTCCCTCGCCGCAGGTCATGGATGTCCGCCGCACGCTCTATGAACGTGGCCTTGTCCGCCCTTTCCAAACCGCCCGCGCGGCCGCTGCTTGCCGATTACCGCTCGCCGGCAGGGGCCTTCGACGAAATGCTCGTGGCGGGCGGCGAGATCCGCCCCGCCTGGCAGCCGCTGATCCGGGCCCTGGGCGAGATCGACCGCGCGGCCCTGGCCGACCGCTGGGAGCAGGCCCGCCGCGTGATCCGCGAGAACGGCGTCACCTACAACGTGCACGGCGACCCCGCCGGCATGTCGCGGCCCTGGGAGCTGGACGCCCTCCCGCTGCTCGTTCCGGCCGCCGAATGGAACGCCATCGCCGCCGGCCTCGCGCAACGGGCGCTGTTGCTGAATCTGATCCTCGCCGATCTGTACGGCCCGCAGCGCCTGCTGGCCGAGGGCCTCTTGCCACCGGAGCTGGTCTTTCTCAACCCCGGCTATCTGCGTCCGTGCCATGGACTGGCGGTGCCCAAGTCGCGCTACCTTTATCTCTACGCCGGCCACTTGGCCCGCGACGAGGCCGGCAGCTGGGTCGTCCTGGCCGACAAGGCCCGCGGGCCGACGGGCGCGGGCTATGCCATCGAGAACCGCATTGTCATCTCGCGGATGCTGCCCGACATCTTCCGCGATTGCCAGGTCCAACGGCTGGCCAGCTTCTTTCTCACGATGCGCGACGTGCTGGTGGACCTCGCGCCGGCCGCCCGCGGGATGCCGCGGATCGTCCTGCTCAGCCCCGGCCCGACCAGCCCGACTTATTTTGAAGACGCCTATCTGGCCCGGTATCTCGGCTACGCCCTGGTCGAAGGCGGCGATCTGACCGTTCGCGACAACCAGGTCTTTTTGAAGACGCTGGGCGGACTGCTCAAGGTCGATGTGATCCTGCGCCGGCTCCGCGACGAGGACTGCGACCCGCTGGAGCTGCGCGGCGACTCGCTGCACGGCGTCTCCGGACTGACGCACGCCGCCCGCTGCGGCCAGGTCGTGCTCGTCAACGCCCTGGGCTGCAGCCTGCTCGAATCGCCCGCGGTGATTCCGTTCCTGCCGACGCTGGCCCGCTTCTTCCTCCGCGAGGACCTGCTCCTCCCCTCGGTTCCGACTTGGTGGTGCGGCGACGAAGCGGCCCGCCGCTACGTTTTGGAAAACCTGGAGCAGCTCGTCATTAAGCCGAGCTTCCCGCGCCCGGAGTCGGGGCCGATTTACGGTGCTCGGCTGACCGCGGCGCAGCGCGAGGAGCTGCGCGGGCGGATTCGTCAGCAGCCGCAGGATTATGTCGCGCAGGAACTGGTTGCCGGCTCGACCGCGCCGATGTGGAACGGCGGGCAATTGCGGCCGACGCACGTGGCGGTCCGCACCTTCGCGTTCGCCGCGCACGATAAGTATGAAGTCATGCCCGGCGGCCTGGCCCGCGTCTCGCTCTCGCCCGATGCCCTCGGCGAATCGGCCCTGGGCGGACAGGGCAGCAAGGACGTCTGGGTGCAGAGCGAAGGGCCGGTCGCGGCGGTGACGCTGCTCCATCCGGCGGGCGCGCCCGTTGGCTTGCAGCGGAGCGGAAACGACCTGCCCAGCCGCGTGGCCGACCACCTGTTCTGGCTGGGCCGGCACGCGGAGCGGACCGAAGGGGCCGCCCGCCTGGTGCGGAGCGTTATCGCCCGGCTGACAAGCGAAACGGCTTTCAGCAGCCCGCAGAGCCTGGCGGCGCTGCTCAGGGCCTTGGCAGAGCAGGGCCGCGTGCGACCCGAAGTGGTCGAGAATGCCACCGGGCAGCCCGTGGCCCAGCTGGAGCGCGAGTTGCTCACCTTCATCTTCGACGCTCACCGCGCGAGCAGCCTGGCCGGCATGCTCGCCGATCTTCAGCGGGCGGCGGCCGTCGTGCGCGACCGCATCTCGATCGACAGCTGGCGGATCCTCAACGGCCTGGCGCTCGGCCTGGCTCCGCCGCCCACACCCGACGCCGAGGTCGCGCTGGCCGACGTCCTCTCGGCACTCAACCACCTGATCCTCGACCTCTCGGCGTTCAGCGGCATGGGCACCGAGAGCATGACCCGCGGTCCCGGCTGGCGGTTCCTCGACATGGGTCGCCGCATCGAGCGCGGCCAGCACGCCTTGGCCCTGCTCCGCAGCACGCTCGTCGAGCCCGAAGCCGACGAAGATCCCGTCTTCGAGGCGCTGCTGGAAATCGCCGACAGCTCGATGACCTATCGCAATCGCTACCTCACGAACCTGCAGCTGCCGCCGCTCTTGGACCTGCTGCTGACCGACGAATCGAATCCGCGCTCGGTTGCGTTCCAGGCCGCAGCGCTGACCGCGCACGTCGATGCCTTGCCGCGCGGCGCGACGCAGCTCCTGCTGGGCAGCGAGCAGCGGATCGCCCTGGCCCTGCTCACCGAGCTGCGGCTGACCGACGTTTACTCCATCTTGCAGCAGGGCGCCTCCGGCCGGCGGGCGGATCTCGAAGAGTTCCTCGACCGCGCCGCCACACAATTGCGGCAGCTCTCGGACGAGGTGACGAAGCACTACCTGATCCACGCCGGCGTCTCGCGGCAGATCGGCGAAATCCGCCCGTCGTGACGCGCGGCAGCCGGTTACGCCAGGATTTCCCGCACGATCCGCCCGTGCACGTCCGTCAGCCGGTAGTGCCGTCCCTGGAACTTGAACGTCAGCCGCGTGTGGTCGATGCCCA
>DASRJB010000006.1:0-4235 GCA_035649715.1 Pirellulaceae bacterium | reverse complement strand
TTAATGATGCTCAGCTTGCGGTTCTTCGACAGCACCTTGTTGAAGATCGCCCGCAGGGCCAGCTGCTGGCCGATCGTCAGCTGCCGCTTGTCGCCGATCAACTCGATGATTCCCTCGCGGACGAGGTTCGCGTCGAGCTGGTCCGCGTTGGGACCGTAATAGCCACGGACAGTGAAGTTGGTCCAGCGGTTCCGCGTGCCTTCTTGCTCCAGCTCCTCGATCCGGATGGTCAGCCGCACCCGGCCGTCGTGGCAATCGACGCGGACGGCGTCCTGCTGGGCGAACGTGACATAGACGTCCTCCGGCAGGTCCTCGGGGATCTCGATCTGCTGCTGGCTGAATCGGGTGGTCATTTCATTGAACAGCTCGCGCAGCTCGATGCGGCGACCCTCGAGGTTCAGCTCCTGGAGCACGTTGTTCATGGCCGTCTCGTGCAATTGCACGCTGAGCATGCTGTCGCCGGGAGCTTGCGGCCGCGGCGTGTGGGCCGCCACGTGGTCGCGGGCCGCCAGCCGGTAGCGGGCGATCAAGCGCTCGGGCGTCGTCTCCAGGTCCACGGCCGTTGGCTCCAGGTTGAGCTTCCGCAGCGGATCGACCAGGCGGGCCTGGAAGTCGCGCTTGGCCTTCTCCAGCCGCTTCCCCACCTCGCGGTCGAGTTGGCTCGTGGCCCGCACGATAATCTTGCCCTCGACTTCGACCTTGGCCGCCGGCTGGGCCTGTTCGTATTGATTGCGGGCGATCGCACGGGCGATGGGGCTGAGCAGCGGCAGGCCGTCGAAATCGGTTTCGAAGTCCCCCATGTAGTTGTTGGCGTTGGCCTCGGCCTCGGCGCCGAACAGCCGGATCCCCCGGCGATCGACGGTCAGCCGCTTGCGGGCCCGGAACATCGCTTCGCCGAATTGAAAGAACGTCGCCGGGCCCTTGCTCGACGAGGTGTCGGTATTCACTTCGCCCAGAGCCTCCAGGCCGATGTTCCAGCGGTTGGGATCGGGCACAAGCACGACCTTGACCTTCGTGTTCGTCTGGCTCTGGCCGGAAACCCAAGCGCCCAGGATCGAATCCTCAATGGCCTCCCACAGCGGCTGCTGCTGCGGAATCATCTTGTTGAGCAGGTCGGCCGAGAGGGCCACGCGGACGTTGGCGTTGCGGTAATAGCTGTTGACCGTGTCGGCCAGCTCTTTCACTTCAGGTTCGGTGGACCAGCGGAGTGCGTCGTAATGCGCGGCCAGCTGGCGGCTGTTCGACGACTTGTCGTCGTGCTCGTACTGCTCGACGGCGGCGAGCAGGCCCGTCAGGTCCGGCCGTTCGGCGGCCCGGGCGGTCAGCTGCTCGCCCAGCGCGGCAAGCGGCGGCGTTTTCAGGAAGTTTTCCTGCTCGCGCGAGAGCTGCGTGCTGTGCATGCGGTGCAGGATTTCGCGGGCCAGCTCCCGCTGATCGGCCGGCGTGCACTCGGGCGAGTCAAACGTCGTCAGCGCCCGGTCGATCAACAGGTACTTGCGCCAGTGGGAGGCGGCGCCCGTCGAACGCAGCAGCTCATCCACGGTGGTCAGGGCCTGCAGCCAGGATTCGCGATCGACGACCGGCGCGGAGCCGTCGCCCGCACGGGCAGCCAGCGTGTGAACCTGGTCCCAGACGACCAGCCGGCGGACGATTGCATAACCGGCCCGCAGCAGCTTCGAGCGCTCCTCGTCCCGGGACAGCTCGGCCGCCAGGGTTTTTCCCTCCTCGGCCAGCCGCTTGAGCCCGGCCAGAGGCGCTTCGGCCGCGGGATCGGCGAGAGAATCGACAGCCGCCAGCCGGCCAATCTCGACTTTGACGCGGCGGGTCCAGTCCGCGGCGGGCGGCACCGTGGCTTCCAGCGCGTTGATCTGCTCGATCAGCCCCGCGGGCAGGGGCCAGGCCTTCGTCGGAGGCAAGCTGCGGGGCAGAGGCTGCGGGAGCGTCTCGGCCGGCTCGCGGAGCGGCTGCGTATCGAGCGCGCCGGGGATTTGGGGAAGCGCCGGCAGCCGGGAGTTGTTCGCGCTTAGCCGCAAGTCGCCGGTGGCGTCGGCCAACAGCTCCTGGTTCATCGCGGGTGAGTTGGCGGCGGGTAGCGCGGGTGTTTCGGTCACTGAGGGATCGAGGTCGATCTTATCGGCGACCAGCGGGCGGAGGGGTGCCAGCTGCGGCTGCGCGGCCGAGTCGCCCGGCGCGCGGGTCTGCCACCAGGCGAGCGGGGCCAGCGCGCCCAGACCCGCGACGACGACAATGAATGCGAACAGATGCCAGGAAAACTCGCGTGGCAGCCGGCTCATCGGATGCTCCTCGCCTAAGCGTGCGCGAAGCGCCGCCTACGGTGGACCATCGAGAAGAATCGACCCCGCGGGGGGCGTGCGCATACCGAGTTGCTGCCAGTCTGGCCAACCCCGTCAGGCCGCAAAGATTCTCAGATAAGTTGTGCCGGTTGGGCGAGCAGCGAAGAGATTAGGATTAAGAAGTCCTAATCTTGATCCGCTTGTCTGCCGTCCGCACGTTACACCAGCTCGCGCAGCGCCTCGCCGCGATCAAGCAGATACTGCGGCCGGCCGCTGGGGTCGGTGATCGTCGTGGCGCGGGCGTTGATGCCCAGGTTCTGATAGAGGGTCGCCATGACGTCCTGATAGTGAACCGGCCGGCTGATTGCCGCGGCGGCGTAGCGGTCGGTTTCGCCGATGACCTGCCCGGCGCGGATCCCGCCGCCGGCTAGCAGAGCCATGCCTACCGCGGGCCAGTGGTCGCGGCCGCCATTGCCGGAGACCTTGGGTGTGCGGCCGAACTCGCCCCAGGCGACGATCGACACGTCGCCCAGCATCCCGCGCTCTTCCAGGTCGGCCAGCAGTGTCGCCAGGCCGTGATCGACGATCGGCAGCACCTTCCGCATTCGCGGGAAGTTATTGCTGTGCGTGTCGAAGTCGGAGATCGAGATGCTGACGCACCGCGCGCCCGCCTCGACCAGGCGGCGGGCCAGCAGGAACTTGAGCGTGGCGTTGGGCCGGTCGCTTGTCGTCGAGGCCGGCTCGGCGCTGGCATTGGCGAGCGCGTACCGCTGGATGACCCGCGGGTCTTCCTTCGACAGGTCGAGCGCCGCGGCAAACCGCCCGCTCGTCAAAATGCCGACGGCCTGCTGCGAAAAGGCGTCGAGGGCGTGCATCATGCCGCTCTTGTCGATCTCGCCTTTGAGGCGGTCGAGCGACTGCCGCAGGCTCGTGCGATCGTGAACGCGGTCGAGCGACAGCCCATCCGATAGCGACAGCGCGATCGTGTGGTTTTGGCCCTTGTTGGCCAGTTCGGTCACCATTCCCGGCTCCAGCGGCCGCTCGAATAGCTGCGACATGTCGGGCCGAAACGCCTGATACGTGGGCCCTAGGAATCCAGGCCGGGCGCTGTTGCGCACGAGCGGCCGGCCCTGCATCAGATCGACGAACGACGGCGAGACGTCGGCCGCGGTGCCGCGGAGTTTAGCAACGATGCTGCCCATCGCCGGCCGGCCGCCGATGCTGGCCAGGTTTTTGGCGTCGAAGCCGCTCATGCACTGAAAGGCGTCGTGAGCACTGGCCGCGCCGACAAGCGAGCGGATGAAGACCAGCTTGTCGGCTGCCGCCGCCAGCTTGGGGAGGAATTCGCAAATCTGCACGCCGGGGATCGCCGTCGGGATCGGCGTGAATTCGCCGCGGATTTCCGCCGGCGCTTGCGGCTTCAAGTCGATCAGGTCCATCTGCGGCGGGCCGCCGTCGAGATGGACGTTGATGACCGCCTTGTGAGAAGATCCAACTCCCGCGGCTGCTTCGGCCCGCAGCAGATTGGCGAGCGTCAGCCCACCGCCAATGACTCCCGCCGCCAGAAACTTCCGCCGCGAGACGGTGAATGGCGAAGCGTGCATGGTCGGCTCCCTCTGCGAGCAAGGATCGCATCGGCGTCTGTCAATCTGTGAGTTTAGCCGATTGGATAGGCAGAGGGAACCATGAATCTTCTCGGACCAAGCCAACGCGCCAGCCAGGGAGTCGCAGCCACTCGCACTCGCTCGCGCGTCGGGTTAGGGTGCGGAGACGACTTCGCCGGTGTCGATGGTGGCCATGGCCCGGTAGAGGCCGAGCGGGATCGAGTCGTTGATGAACCGCACCGAGCCATCGCAGAGCGCGAACTGCACGCCGGTCGGGTGGCGGCTCTTGAAGCCGTGTCGGTTGGCCCAGTCGTTCTTGTTGAAGGGCTGACCGTTG
>DASRJB010000005.1:0-5934 GCA_035649715.1 Pirellulaceae bacterium | reverse complement strand
CGACTTCACGTTGACTGGGATGGAGATGCCGTACATCTCCCAATCCCACTGCACTTGGTTGCCGGCCTCATGCCGACGGCTTCCATTGGTGAACCAGAACTGCGTGGTGACGTCGGGGTTGACGAACGCCTCGAATACATCGGCGACCGGCCGGCGAATGAGCATGCCGGTCTTGGCGACGGGGATCTGCTTGAGCTGGAGGTTGGTGGTCATGTTGCCTCCTTAACCACCCTCACCCTAGCTCTCTCCCACAGGGAGGGAGCTCGGCTACTTCGCATCGGCCGTGACGCCCTTCCAATCGTCAGTGCGGAACGGCGTCAGCGGCAGGCCCTCGCGGCTGTAGACGTTGCAGACCGGATTGTCGGCCCAGGCATAGCGGACGGCTGCCGGCTCGGCGACCTGCGGGCTGATTACGACGATTTTGTCCTTGCCCTCCAGCACGGCGTCGGCCCAGACGAACTTCTGGTCGCTGCCTGCGATGGCGAAGCCGATCGGCTTCGTGACGTCGAACGTGTAGAGCCCCGCGCCGACGTGATCGAACGACAGCACGATCTTGCTGCCTTGCTTCTCCATGCTCTTGTAGCGCGGGCTCTGATGGGCCAAGTCCGACAGGCCGTAGTCGCGGGCCAGCGCCCAGCGGGCCAGCCGCAGGCCGACGCCCTGCTTGTTGCGGGGATGAATGTCGCGGCCTTCGCCGAGGTCGATGATCACCGCTTCGCCTGTATTCGGCAGCTTGCCCATCGTCAGAGTCTGGGCCTCACGGAGCTCGGCCCACGAGCTGTCCAACGGCTGGTCCTTCTCGGCCATGAAATCGGCGAGTTGCACCCAGTAGAACGGGAAGTCCCCCTGCTGCCATTCCTCGCGCCAGCTCTTGATCATCAGCGGAAATAGCTCGCGATATTGATAGGCGCGGCCGGCGTTTGTCTCACCCTGGTACCAGATCGCGCCGCGGATGCCGTAGCCGATCGTCGGCTTGAGCACGCCGTTGTAGATGTTGCCGGGGCGGGCGTTGCCGGTGAGCACGTTCGGGTTCGGCGCACCCTTGGCCTTCGACTTCACCGCGTCTGCCAGCGTGGCTTCGATCTGCGCCCAGCGATCGAGCAGTGGTTTGTACTGCTCGTCCTGAGCCAGGATATCCCGGCGAATCCAGGCCTCGCAGGCCGAGCCGCCCCAGGCGTCGTCGATCAGCCCGATCGGCACGTCGAGCGTCTGGTGCAGTTGCCGGCCGAAGTAGTAGCCGACGGCCGAGAGTTCGCCGACCGTGTTGGGAGCGCAGACCTTCCAGCTGCCTTGAAAGTTGTCCTGCGGCTCCTGCGTGCCGACCTGGGGCACGCTGATGAAGCGGATGCGCGGATACTTGGCGGTCTTGATTTCCAAGTCGGCGTCGTTCGACTGCGAGACCGACCACTGCATGTTCGACTGACCGGAACAAATCCAGACTTCGCCGACCAGCACGTCCTCGACGGCGAGCTTGTTCTTGCCCGCCAGGCTGAGCGTGTGCGGGCCGCCGACCGCCAACGGGTCGAGCGTGAGCAGCCACTTGCCCTTGTCGTCGGCCTTGGCCGTGTGCCGCTGGCCGGCGATCGTAGCGATCACTTCCTCGCCCGGATCGGCCCAGCCCCAGACGCGATTTTTCTGGGCCTGCTGCAGGACCATGTGGTCGGTGAACAGGGCCGGCAGGCGAATGTCGGCCAAAGCCGGCGACGCGAGCACGGACAGGGCGGCCGCGAAGCATGCCGCGCGAGCAAAACGGAACGCCATGGCAAATCTCTCCGGTTCGTTGGACCTTTAGGCACTGCTACTGTGCGCTACCGCCGGAGGCTTGTAAACAGGCGGCAGCGGCCGGTCAGTTGAGCTATTATCGAAATGATTCGACACCTTTGCTGGTGGGGGCTTCTATGGTGGTGACATCTCGCGCTGGCCGTTGGTCGCTCACGATCGTGGCGGTCTTGCTTTGTGCGAACGCGCTGGCCGGCGTGGCCGCCGGGCAAACTCTGAGCGACGACGTCTACAGAGGTCTTCGCGAGTTCTATCGGCGAACCGCCCGCACCGACGGCTCGTTTCAGCCGGGCATCGACCCGAGCTACCAGGGCATGTCCGACAGCGCGTTTAGCGACATGGCCGCGGTCACGTATGCCTGCGTGATCCACAAAACGTTTGGCTGGGAGCTGCCGCACCGCGAAAAGACGGTAGAGTGGCTGCTGGCCCGCCAGCAGCCGGGCGGCGAATTTGTCAACGTGACGGGGACGGTCGATCCACGTTCGCCGCAGGGACGCACCTACAACACGACGCAGGCCCTGGTCGCGCTGCGGGCTCTGGGCGAGCGGCCGCACTTCGATCCGCTGCCCGTGTTCGAAGAGATCATGCGGCAGGACTATAAGACGCTGCCGGCGTATTCGACGAGCTTCTTTCCGCTGGCGTATCTCTGTGCCGGCAAGCCGATTCCCGCCCAGGCCGACAAGGCGATCCGCGCGCTGATGGTGCAGGCGGGGGACGGCTACTTGAACGACCACGTCGCGGCGACGTTTCATGCGTCGCACTATTACAGCCTGGTTGGCGAGCCGACGCCGAAGGCCGAACTGATGGTGGCCCGCATGCTGCGCGACCAGAATCCCAACGGCGGCTGGCTGCTCAACACGCCGTCCCGGGACCGGCACGCGACGTTCGACGCGGTCTTCACGCTACGGCACGAAGGCGGCGGCCAGCCCGATTGCCAGGCGGCGATCTCCCGCGCGGCGAAGTGGGCGCTGTCCTGCCGCAATGCCGACGGCGGCTTTGGTCACTTTCCCGGCTCCACCTCGGATGCGGACGCGGTCTACTTCCAGGTCGGAACACTGGTGATGGCCGGCGTGCTCGCGCCGGCCGATCCGCTGCCCAGCGATCCGCACCTGCTCGGCTGGGGCCACCTGATGCCGCTGCGCAAGCCGGCCGCGTCCGATCCCGTTCGCGTGACGCTGCCTGCTTGGGTCGGTGGCCTGGGCTTCAGCCCCGACGGCAAGCAACTGGCGATCGCCTGCGCCGATGGCGTCACGCAGCTCACCGACAGCCGCTCGGGCCGGCTGCTCGCCGCGCTGAAGGGGCATAGCGACTGCGTCGCGGCCGCGGCCTTTTCGCCCGACGGCCGGCGGCTGACCACGGGTAGCTTCGACCACACGGCCAACATCCGCGATCTGCAGACGGGCATGGTGGCGCATCCGCTGGTGGGCCACGCCGGCGCGGTCTTGAGCGTGGCTTACGCGCCGGGCGGCTCTCACGTCGCTACGGCCAGCATCGACCAGACGATCCGTCTCTGGGACGCCTTCACGGGCCAGCACGAGCGGACGCTTCGCGGACACAAGTCCTGGGTGAATTCAATCGCCTTTATGCCCGACAACGAGCGGCTGATCTCCGGCAGTTCCGACGGGACGGTGCGGGTCTGGTCGGTCGCCAGCGGCGAGCTCTTGAAGACGATCGAAGCGACGCCGGCCGAAGTCCGCTCGATCGCGATCAGCCCTGACGGCAAGCTGGTCGCCGCGGGAATTCGCTACGGCGTCATTAAGTTGTGGAATACGTCCGATTGGAGCGAGCGCCGCTCCTGGACCAGCGCCGGCGACGACGTCTGGGCAGTTGCGTTTTCGACCGACAGCAAACGGCTGTTTAGCGCCGCGGGCGAATGGAACCGGCCAGCTGCTGTCGTTGCCTGGGATGTCGATACCGGCGAAGAGATTGCCCGCCATCAGCACACGGGCGAAGTCTTGTGCCTGGCGGTCTCGCCCGACGGCAGGCAACTGGCTGCCGCCGGCGGCGACCGCACGGTCAGCGTGTGGACTCTAAGGCCATAGGGTGATAGCAGCACCGCAGGCCCGGAGGGCCGGCACAGGAAATGGAGAAACTCACATTGCGTCGGTGTCGGCCCTCCGGGCCTTGCTTGATTCTTGGGCCGTCGCCAATCCCCGACCTGACGGTCGGGGCTACTGCCTGTCGGCCCTCCGGGCCTGAGGCTCTCCTGCATATTGCCTTCGTCCTGTCGTCAATACTGTTGCTTGGCTGCACCCAAACAAAACAAGCCGACCCGTCCGCACCTGCGGCATTGCCCCCACTTATTGATCTGAACGGCAAGCCGCTGACGCCCTTCGAGAAACCCGGCACGAAGGCCGTCGCGCTGATCTTTGTCCTGCCGGATTGTCCCATCGCCAACGCGTATCTACCGGCGATCAACCGGTTGCACGCGGAGTTTGCTTCGCAGGGCGTGGCGCTGATCGTCGTGCAGGCCGATCCCGCAACGACGGCGGAGCGGGCGCGAGCTCACGCCAAGGAATATGGCATCGCAGCGCCCGTCATTCTCGACGCGGAGCACGCCTGGGTTAGGCGGGCGCGAGCAACGCGCACGCCAGAGGCGGTCGTCTTTTCGCCGGCGGGCGAAATCCTCTATCGCGGGCGGATCGACGACCAGTATGTTGGATTGGGCCAGAAGCGGCCGCAGGCGACCACGTACGACCTGCAGGACGCGCTGGCTGCAATCGTCCGCGGTCAGAACGTTTCTCAGCGCGAAACGCCGGCCGTCGGCTGCTACATTCCGCCTTTGCCGAAAGGAAAGTGACGCATGCGCCGCCTCCTGCTGGCTTCGCTAGTTGTGTTTTCTCTGCCAGCAGTGCTCCGCGCCGCCGAGGCCGTGACCTTCAACAAGGACATCGCGCCCTTGGTGTTCCGGCATTGCGCCGGCTGCCACCATCCGGGCGAAGTCGCGCCGTTTTCGCTCCTCAGCTATGCCGACCTCAGCAAGCGAGCCCGGCAGGTTCAAGAGGTGACCAGCCGGCGCTACATGCCGCCCTGGAAAGGCGTGGAGGGGCACGGCCGGTTCGTCGGCGAGCGGCGGCTCACGGCCGAGCAAATCGAGCTGATCGGCAAGTGGGTCGAGCAAGGCGCAGCCGAAGGAGACCCCAAAGACCTGCCGCCGCAGCCGCAATTCACCGAAGGCTGGAAGCTCGGGCCGCCCGACATCGTGCTGACGATGCCCGAGCCCTATGAAATCCCGGCCGACGGCCCGGACATTTATCGCAATTTCGTCTTCGACGTGAAGATCCCGGAAGGCAAATACCTCAAGGCCGCGGAGTATCGGCCGGGCAACCGCCGCATCGTGCACCACGCGGCGTTGGCGATTGACCTGGACGGCAAGGCCCGCCGCGAGGACGAGGCCGACCCGCTGCCGGGGGCCAAGGGAAGCCTGTCG
The DNA here is from genome assembly GCA_035649715.1 of Pirellulaceae bacterium. Classification (GTDB taxonomy): domain Bacteria; phylum Planctomycetota; class Planctomycetia; order Pirellulales; family Pirellulaceae; genus CAYLLN01. Next base: position 725 of record DASRJB010000005.1, on the reverse strand, counting down.
ATCCCAGGCCGCCTGTTGCCTGGCAGCCTCTCAGCCTGGACGCCGGGCCGCGACGCCGCGCCGCTGCCCGAGGGCATCTCGTTTCCCTGGCAGGCGGGCGCGGGGCTGATGCTGCAGTTGCACCTGCATCCTAGTGGCAAGCCCGAAAGCGAGCAGTCGTCGGTCGGCCTGTACCTGACCGATCAACCGCCCAAGCGGTCGATGGCGGACCTCGCCCTGATCGCCCGCAAGATCGACATTCCACCCGGCGAAAAGGAATATCGCTCGCGCGACGAGTTCACGCTGCCGATCGAGATGCAGGTGCTGGGCATCTTTCCGCACATGCACCTGATCGGCAAGGACATCAAGATCACGGCCCATCCGCCCGAGGGCGAGCCGTTCTCGCTGATTTGGATCAGCGACTGGGATTTCAACTGGCAGGGCTTCTATGAATGCGCCGCGCCGGTGAAGCTGCCGGCGGGAACGAAGGTCGTCCTGGAGACGATCCACGACAATTCGGCCGAAAACTTCCGCAACCCGTTTCAGCCGCCGCAGCGAATCACCTACGGCGAGCAAACCAGCAACGAGATGTCGGCCGCTATCTTGCAGCTCGTGCCGGACCAGGACGCCGAGCTGCCCAAGCTGCGCGAAACGCTGCGGGGCCGCGTGATCGGTACGATCCGGGCCGCCACCGCCGAATCGGCCGATGAGCCGGTTTTCGCTCGTATTGCCAAGGACCTGCTGGC
>DASRJB010000004.1:0-3826 GCA_035649715.1 Pirellulaceae bacterium | reverse complement strand
CCCATCAGGCCGGCGATGCCCAGCACTTCGCCGCGGCGCAGCTCAAACGACACGTCTTTCAGCCGCCAGCCGCGGGCGTGGCCGGGCCAGGGAAGCGAGAGATTGGTGACCTTGAGGAGCACGTTGCCCGCCTGCCGCCGGCCGCCAAAATGGATGGCCTCAATCTCGCGGCCGACCATGAGGTGCGTCACTTCCCGCGGACTGGTGGCCTTGGTGTCGAGCGTCTTCACCAGCCGGCCGTCGCGGAGAATCGTGATGCGGTCGGCGAGGTGAAAGACCTCGTCCATCTTGTGCGAGATGTAGAGGATCGTGACGCCGCGCTGCCGGAGCCGTGCGATGACGCGGTACAGCCGGCCGACTTCGGCTTCGGTGAGCGCGCTCGTTGGCTCGTCCATGATCAGGATGTCGGATTGCAGTGAGAGGGCCTTGGCGATCTCGATGAGCTGCTGATCGCCGACGCGGAGGCTGCCGGCGAGGGCCCGCGGGTCGATTTCGCAGTCCAGCTCTTTCAAGAGCCGCGCGGCGGCCAGTTCCATGGCCCGGTCGTCGCGCCAGCCGAGCCAGCCGCGGATTTCGCGGCCCAGGAAGATATTCGCCGCGGCCGAGAGCTGCTCGACGAGGTTCAGCTCCTGGTGAATGATGCTCACGCCGGCCGCCTCGGCGTCGCGCGTGCCCTGGAACGCGACCTTCTTTCCCTCCAGCAGCAGCTCCCCCTCGTACTCGGTCAGCACGCCCGACAGGATTTTCATCAGCGTGCTCTTGCCCGCTCCATTCTCGCCGCAGATTGCATGCAGTTCGCCCGCGCGGACGTCCAGCGTTACGTCTTCCAAGGCCACTACGCCGGGAAAACGCTTCGTGACGCGCTGGATCGAGATAATTGGGACCGTTTCCATCAGTTCGACGTCTTTGGACGTCTCTGCATTTCCAAGAGTTTCACGGCAGTCAGCAAGAGGAATGTCACCACGCCGACGGCGACGCCAAACCACACCGTGCGTCCCTTGAGCACCTCGACGTTGGCGCCGCCCATCATCGCCAGGAGCCCCGCCGAGATCGCCAGCGTGGGAATCACCAGCGCTCCGTGCAGGCCCGGAAAGAACTCGCGGCCCGATTGCAGGAGCTGGCGGACCTGTGTCAGCGTCACCGCCAGCACCACCACGATTCCCACGATCATGCCCTCGTAAACGTCGGCCCCCGCCTTGATGATCTTCGCCACGGCGTCGATGACCAGCCGCAAAAAGAGCGCGCCCAGGATGGTGCCCAACACGGTGCCGACGCCACCCTGCAGGCTGCAGCCGCCCACGACGGCCGCGGCGATCGCATTCAGCTCGAATCCGCGGGCCAGATTGACGGGCTGCGCGACGCTGCCGTCGGCCATCGCAAAGATCCCCGCGATCGAGGCGGTCAAGGCTCCGAAGCAATAGGCAAACCACTTCACGCTGTCTGTGCGAATGCCCGATAGCCGGGCCGCCTGCTCGTTCCCGCCTAAGGCATAAATATGCCGGCCGAGGACCGTACGGCTGAGGATGATCCACGTCACGAGCGCCAAAACCAGGAACACCGTCGTGGCAATCCAGAGGTGCTCCTTGATGTAGATGAAGAGCGGGGCATTGACGTTGACTTGCTGATACTGGCTGCCCCACCGCTGCCGTGTGATGAATTCGCACATCGCCCGGGCGAAGCTCCGCAGACCGACGAGCGTCGCGAGCGTCGCCACAAACGGCGGCAGCCGGATGGAAGTGATGAGCCAGGTATGCAGCGTGCCGACGAGCAACCCCGCGATGAGGCCGCCGGCGATGCCGCAGATCGCGCCCCACGGGCCGACTTCCAGCAGCATCCGGTCGCTCGGCGCAGCCAGCAGCACCATGATCAGCGCGCAGGTCGTCGCGCTGAAGGCAATCATCGAACCGGCCGAGAGGTCGATGCCGCCGGCGATAATTACCACGGCCGCGCCGAGCGCCACGATGCCCAGCAGCACCGTGTTGCGCAGGATGATGACGAAGCTGGCCTGGAAGTTCGTGAAATAGGTGTGGTTGCGGTCGATCAAACCGGTCAATACGAACACCAGGACGATCGACAGCACGAGCGCCAGTTCGTTCAGCGGCAGGGCCGGCCGCCCCAGCCGCGCAGCGGAAGAGCTCATGAACTTTGCAGCTTGTACTTATTCAGCCAGGCGCGAAAATCGGGCAGCAGCATGTACTCGACGACTTTCGGGTCGAATAGCCCCGGCTTGACGGGCGACTTGTCGGAAGGCACGACCACCCGCAGGCCGGTGGTGTAAATGTCGCCGTCCGGCTGGCCCTGATTCGGAAACAGTTGCTTGAGCGTGGCCTCGTCGTGGGCGATCATCGCTTTCATGATCCGGCACGTTTGCACGCCCATATCGAACGGGTTCTGCACGACCATCACGTCGATTCGGCCCTGCTCCATGTCGACAATCGCGCCGGCCTGGGCGTCGAAGGTCGCAACGACGAGCTTGTCGCGAGTTTTCGTTTCCGACACGACGTCGGCAATGGCCGGCGCGTTATAGGCCCAGATGCCGATCAGCGCTACGAGCTTGTCGCCGCGATTCAGAATCGCATTGCGGACGTTGTCGCGAGCCCGCTGCAGATTCATGTCGTCGGCTTCGCGGCTGAACTCTTCATACGCCGTGCCGATCATCGCTTGGACGCCGTCCATGCGGCTGCGGGCGTTGTCGTTGTCAGTGAAGCCGGCGAACTGGACATAGCCGCCGCTCTTGACTTCTTTCGCCTCGAGCAGGGCCTTGGCCGCCGTACCCAGCGCGCGGCCGCCGACGATGTTATCCGTGCCGACGTAATACGTGCGGGCGTTGCGATACAGCTTGCGGTTCACGTCGCCATCGACCGTGATGACGTGCACGCCCTTCTCCTGCAGGTTCCGCATCTCCTCGACGATCGCCGAGTTGTCGGCCTGAATCACGGAGATCGCGACGCCCGCGATATCGTCCTGCGTGGCGTACTGCCGCAACTTTTCGATCTGACCTTCGGCGGTGCCATTGTTGACGTCGCGATGCACCGACAGACCCGCCTTCTCCAATTCGTGCTGCTTGGCGCCTTCGTTCAGCCCGCTGAGGCAGGCGTCCCAAAACGGGTCGTCGCCGTTGGTGACGAACATAATGCGTTTCGTCCCCGCACCCGCCGATCCGCTGCCTTCGCTGGCACCTGGCCTGCCGCCCGTAGTCGTCGTAGCACCGCTGCCACCGCCGCCTTGAGTGCCGCAGCCGGCCAGCATCGAGAGGGAGAGCAGAACCGCCAGGGACTGAAACGATCGGCCAAACGAGGCGAGCATGGAGAGGGCTCCGACGGGCATCTGAATTCTACAAAGCGGCGGCGTGAGACCGCCGCCCAAGGGAGTTTGGGATTCTAGTTCTGTCCTGGCGCTGCCGCAAGCCGCTGGTAATCTGTGACGGCAGGAGCTGCTGCAATGGTTGCACCCGCTTGCTCCCGCCGATGGAAGCGATAGCCCCTCCTCCGCCCGCCGCGGCTGCTGGCTACCCACCAGCGATGCCGTACCGCTTTTCTCCGGCCCGCCATGGATTTGCCCGGCCTGGCCCAACCCGGCGTCCGCACGCGCCGCCTTGCCCGCGGACCGCAATCCGCGGCGATTGACGCTCCGCTGGTGGTCGGCCAGTGGCGATTGACGCGCCTCTTGCACCGCGGCGAGCGGCTGGCACTGTATCGCGCGGCGCCAGCGGGCGAGAAAATCGGCCCCGGCTGCTACGCGATCAAAACGCCGCTGGCCGACCGCCGGCTGGACGAACTGGCCCTGGCGCTGCTCGCGCGCGAAGCGCTCGTGGCGGCCCAGGTTG
>DASRJB010000003.1:0-8139 GCA_035649715.1 Pirellulaceae bacterium | reverse complement strand
TGTTCGTGATCGTCTGCTTGCAGATGAGGCGTATCTGGGGACCGCGACCACTGGTCGCGGCTTTGGATTCGGCCAGTTCGAAGTCGCGCATCAGCTGCACGCCGCTGGAGGCATCCTTCTGGCTCGTCAGGCGCGCGGAAGACGGCCCGGTAATCTCCGCGGTCCAAGCGCCGCCCCAGATGAGCATATGCCGGGGCGTCGTCATCTCCGGGCCAAAATCGAACCGGCCGGCGCTGGAGGGCGCTGGGCCGCCCGGCTGCCGCGTGCGTTCCGCTTCGTCGAACCACATCGCCTGTTTGCCGCCGACGGAGAATTCCAGCACGCGCCCGCCGATCTCGGGGCACAGAACTGCCCGAGCATTGCCGCGCATCAGCTCCACGGCCTTGTCGTATCCGTGCGAAGCCGCGATTCGCGCTTGCGGCGGTTGCGCAGCGACAACGGAAGCACCGAAGAGGATGAGCAAAGGAAAACAACGCATTGGCAACTCTCCCTGCGATCCAGCGGATGGGAATTAAACACCAAGGTCACGAAGATCACGAAGGAGATTTCAAATAGGTTCCTTCGTGTCCTTAGTGTTCTTCGTGTTTCATTTGGCCTGCCGCGCGGCTTTGATCTCGCCGGCCATTGCGACGAGCTCGGCCAGCAGCTTTTCGGAGGCCTCGATCTCCAGCCGGTTGGTGCCGAGCCAGGTTTCGTAGCCGCCGAGCTTGTGCTGCCGCGGCGTGGGGAGGTAGCCGAAGGAGCCGTTGGCCAGCTCGACGAAGAACGCGGGCTGGATCGGCGAGACTTGCCGCCACTCCAGACCCGTCTCGGTAAAGACCTCGCAGGGCATCGTGCCGATCGAGAGGTCGCCGATCGCCAGCACCTGAATCGGCACCGTCGTCGTCTCGGGATACTCGGCCAGCTTGATTGCGCGCTCGGCATAGAGGTACGGCAGGTCCGCCCCGCGGGCGACTTTCACGCCTTCGGCAAATCGCTTCTTCGCGGCCGCGAGCTCGTCGGCACTTGGCCGCCGCCAGCGGAGCGTTGGCTCGCGCAGGCGGGCGTCGAGGCGGACGTCGGTCTGGTATTGGACCTTTTCCATTGCCGCGTGGACTTTCGCCGCGACGTCGCCGGCGACGTAGCGAATCTGCTCGTAGGGCTTCTGGGGCGGCCGCGGCTCGCGGAAGTTGATGTTGTTCACGTCGCCGCTGGTGCCGTTGGCCAGCAGTGCCACGAATGGCGGATCGAGCCGATCAGCCCCGAGCAGCCGCTGGATTTCGTCGCAGAAGACGGCGAAGTAATCGGCGGAGATCGCGCCACCGCCGGTGCCGCCCACGTAGTGCAGCCCATACGCGGCATAGAGCGAAATCGGCCGGCCGCCCGGCTCGCGGACCGCAAAGAACGAGATTGTCGGATCGGTCGGCCCGGCCGGCTCGACGAGGTTCGGGCTGGTGCCCGGGTTCATCTTCACCTGGTCGATGCCGCCGAAGGGGTTTTCGGGCATCGTTCCGGGTTTGAGAAACCAGCGGCGATTGAAGAGGTGCTCGGGAGCCTGAGCCGTACCGTAGCCGAGTTCCGCGGGACGCAGGTTAGTCGCGGCCCGCCGCACGCCATCGGCGATCCGGCGGACGACGAACTTTTGATACTCGTCGAGCGATTCCGAATGCTTGAAGCGGTCCTGGCCCTGCACGCTGGCCGCCGAGTGCGTGTGAGTCGCCGAGATCAGAACGTTCGCGGGCGGAATGCCGGCTTCCGCCTGGATCAGCTCCTTCGCCGCCTCGCAGACGAGCCGGTGGACGCCGACCACGTCGCACGTGACCAGCGCCAGCTTGGTGCGGCCGTCGTCGAGCACCAGGCAGCGGGCGTGCAGTTCGTCATGGACGTGCGTCGAAGGAACCGGCAGGTGGCCGCCGACGATCTGTGCCCCGATCGGCGGCGTGATGTTGCTCGTGGCCGCGCCGGCCTTGAGGGATTGGCCGTTTGCTGTCGTGGTGCAGACCGTCACCAGAATGACGCCAAGAGCCAGAATCGCACACAGAGGCACAGAGGCACGGAGCAGACAAACAGCGGACCAGCTCGTTGCGGTCCGTCCGAAATCTCTGTGCCTCTGTGCCTCTGTGTGAGAATTGAATGCCTGCGAAATCATGGCTGGCACCTTAGCGAACGAGTGTGTGAGCGATGGAGGTCGTTGAGAGCGCGTCGCGCAGTTGACCTTGCTGGGCGGACGTGAGCAAGGCCCGCGGGAAGGCGCAGTGCGGATGGTCGATCAGGCCTTGCCAGTAGAGAATCTGCTTTGCTGCGGCGACCACGTGGAACATTAGCAGGGCTTCGATGATATCGTTGGCCTTTCGCTGCGCGGCGAGGGCCTCGGCATAGCGTCCGGCCTGGCAATGCTGGTAGATCTCCAGGATCAGCTCGGGCATGAAGTTGTAAGTCGTGCCGATGCCGCCGTGCGCGCCGACTTGCAGGCCGAGGGCCAGGGCCTCGTCCTGCCCGTTGTAGAGCACCTGCTCGGCGCTCAGCCGCGTCAGCAGCCGCTGCATCGTGTAAAAGTTCGGGTCGGTGAACTTGAGGCCCGCGACGTTCGGCAGCCGCAAGAGCGCGGCGAGGTTGGCAATCGAATGCTGCTGGCCGGTGAGAGCCGGAATGTAGTAGGCGACGACCGGCAGCGGGCTCTGCTTCGCGAGCTCGGCATAGAACGCCCGCACCTCGTCGAAGGAATAGCCGCCGGCAAACGGCGGGATGCTGCTGACCGCGTCCGCGCCGGCTTTCGCGGCATGCGCCCCCAGCTCTAGAGACTTGGCCGCTTGGATCGCGCCCACGTGCACGATCACCTGGCCGCGGCCCTGCGACTGGCGGCAGGCGATCTCGACGATCCGCCGCCGGATGTCGAAATCGAGATAGATGCCTTCGCCGGTGGTTCCGGTGAGATACAGCCCGCCGACGCCTGTGGCATAGAGATGATCGATCAGCCGCTCGGCGCTCTTCTCGTCGAGCCGCCCATCGGACAAGAGCGGCGTGACGAGGGCGGGCAGGATGCGGTTCGTACTGTCGAGAAGCGGACTGGGCATGGGAATCCTGGTCGAGTTGGAGCTGCTCTCAAAGTAGTCGAATTCAGCGAGAAATCGAGATGCCCAGGCCGGCTGGCAGCGATTACCAGGTAGCGCTCATGCGCTGTACGCCCAGGTGTGCCGCAGCAGCTGCGTGGGCGGCGCGGGGCCGCGGAACTGCCAGTTCCACGATTCCGAGGCGAGCATGCAGGCGAACATCGTCGCGCACTGCACCGGATGGCGGAGGCCGAACGGCACCGCGCCGAGTAAGAGCCGGCAGCCCTTGAGCGTCGGCAAGACAGCCCGGATGCGGCGCAGCCATTCTTCGCTCGTCAAGTGATAGTCGTGCGTGCCGTCGGTCATGCGCACGACCGAAAAGCGGCCGGCGGCGCAGCGCTCGAATTGGCCGGGTACGGGATACCAGCCGCCGAAGCTGCGGGCCAGCATGGCCCAGTGGAAATTGTCGCTGCCCCGCGGGAAGGCCAGCGGACTCTTGAGCAGGTTCGCGGGCTCGGGCGGGCGGATGAAGTGAATCGTCGTGGTCACCAGCCGGCGGACGCTCGAGCGGGGATCGATCATCCGGTGGCAGATGTCGAACAGCTGCCGGTAAATGGCGTCGGACCGGTCCGCGGCGGCCTCTCGCGGCTGCACGAAGTGCTCGATCGGCCCGTTGGCGATGACGGCGTCGAACCGGCGGGCCCATTCGACGTCGAGCTCGAGGTAATTCAGCAGCCGGGCGTCGAGATTCCGCCGTCGGCAGCGGGCGACCTGCTCGGGCGAAATGGTGATCCCCACGGCTTGTGCGCCGCGGCGGGTAGCGGCTTCCAGGAGCGTGCCGTTGCCGCAGCCGATCTCGAGGATCCGCGAGCCGGCGGTGCAGCCGGCCTCGTCGAGCACGTACTCGAGCTGATTCTGCTGGGCGACCTCGATTGGCAGCGACGCATCGCCGTGATAGATGCCTTCGGTGTAGTCGAGCAAGCCGCAGGGAGGGAAGAAGTGCTCGAACAGCGAATAGCACTGGACGACGGTGCGAGGATTGCCGGTGGCAGAGGACCGGCGGCGAAGAGGGAACAGCACCATAGGTGACCTCCCGACCCGCAAGACGTATTAGCGGGCGTGGACTCGCGTGGTGCAAGAGGCGCGCCAAATAAAGTCGAGGGCGCTTATTTGTGCTGCGACATGCGGGCGAACAACCCCAGCAGCAAGCGGGCCGTTTCGTCTGCGGCTTGTGCCGGCAGCTGCGCCGTCGAGGCGATGCCGGAAACGACCTTGGTGATGTCGTGGTCGATCTTGCCCGAGGTCGCCCACGCGGTTCCTGGAGCGGCCGTGATGTAGGCGGAAAACGTGTGATGTCCCGTGCCGGGGCGCTCGCCGATGACGTGCACGATGCTCCGCACGCCGCTCATGCCGCCGAACAGCGCCTCGCCGACGCGGTAGCCGGCCCGCACGCGGCCGGAAGTAAACACCAGGTTCTGCGGCGCTGGCCGCAGGCCGCCGTCTTTTAGCGCGGCCCGCAGCCGCGTCAGAAACGGCGCGAGGTGCCCCTCGTCCATGATCGACAGCGCGTTCAGCCCGTCCGAGACGACGATCTGCACGTCGTAAGGCAGGGCGCGGCGGCGCAGCTCGCCGAGTGCCTGTAGCGACTCGTCGCTCAACTTTTCCCCCGATGCGGGATGCAGAATGTAGTCGGTCCGATCGGACGAGCGGGTTGCCAGCTGCACGCGCTCCGGGATCGCCCTGATGAACGCTGGCTCCAACTCGGCCCACAAGCACTCTTTGGAATCCTCGTAGATTCGAACGATCTCGCGGGCAAGCTCCGGCTTGAGATCCCACGGCTCCTGGCCGTGTCCCTCTGCGACAAAGACGCCGCGGCGCCGCACGGCGTCCACTTGCTGGCGGCCCTCGCGGAGGATTTCATCGTCACCGCGGCTATCCCCCTTCTTGCGGCGATACTTGAGATAGACCCACAACGGATCGCCGAAATGGCTTGTCGGCCGGCCGCGCTCGTCGATGACCTCCAGCTCCTGGAAGAACCGCCACATCCGGTCGTTCACGCGATAGCCGAACTTCTCTCGCAGCCGTACGTGGTCCTGAAACCCCGTCGTGAGATAGCCCAGCATCGGGTCGATCTTCGTGGGCAAGGCCATCAAGTAGGCCGGGTTGGCCGGCAGTATCCGATCCAGGCACCAATCCAGATCGTCGAGTGAGACGTCCATGTGCAGGGTCGAGCAGACATCGAGCCCCAGGCACAGGCCGTGCAGCTTGCCCATGACGATGTCTTCCAGGCAGCAGCGGACGAGTTGCTCGCGCGTGCGAAAGACCTCCGGCCCGATGAACCCGGCGACGTCGTTGACGTGCAGCCAAGGGGCCAGGTCGCTGCCGGCCCGCCGCTGGGCCGCGGCCACGCGCTGCGCCAGGGCCCGCGCGAAGCCGTACTTCCGCGACTCGTGCAGGACCATGTCGTAGCCGTGATCGTGGCCGTTGGTGAAGTCCGCGCCCTGGCCCGTTTCGAAGTACAAGCCGTAGCGGCCGGTGCGGCCGTCGGCGTAGGCCAGCATCTTCTCCAGCGAAATATCGAAGGTTGCGTTGGCCGCGTCGCTGCCGGCGATGCTCTGGAACCAGATGCCGGTTCCGCCGGGCAGCAGCTTCTCCACGGCGGCCTGCACGTCGATGTGGGCCAGCACGCAATGCGGCAGGACGTCGTCCAGGCCAAATGTTGCCAGCAGGTCCCCGAGCGTCCGCTCGATCGCGGCCACCGAATCCGGGTCGCTCGAAACGGGGTTCGTTCCCAGCACGACGTCGCCGACGGCGTACGACCAGCCGTCGAGCACCTGCCACTGGATGTCGCTGACGTTATCGGTCGGCGAATTCGGCTGGATGCGTGCCCCGAGGTAGCCTTTAGCGCCGATCCGGCTGCCGGGCAGTGGGTTGAAGATCTTGCGGCTGGCGGCGATCAGCTCTTCGTCGCTCAAGAGCTTGACGACGCAGCCGATTGTATCGCTCGACAGTCCCGGCATGAGGCGGCGGATGGCGGCTTCGTCCTCGTGCAGCAGCAGCCGCTTCAATTCGCCGAGCGTGAGCCTTGCAGCCGCTGCCGCAGCTTGTGCGTCACGGCTCTGCTGGAGCAGGCGAAAGAGCTTGTCTTCCAGCGGCGGGTGGACGTCGATCTGCTCGATGCGCGTGGCCGCCAAGAGCCCGCGGGCCGTTTCGCGCGCAGCCGCATCTGCCGCCGCAACGCCGACAATCTGATCCCCTTCCTTGAACGGATTGGCCGCACCGAGGATTTGCTTGTAGCGGCGGTCGTCGAAACCGCCCGCCGTGCGACGCAGATACGAAAAGACATCTTCCCCCGGCAGCGCGGCCGCCAGCGAAACGCCGCGCGCCGCCACCGGTTGCTCGGCCGACGAAGCGACGGGCGTTGCAGCGGCCGCGGCCGCGCCGAGTGCGGCTTTCAAAAGCGTGCGGCGGCGTAGCATGGCGTCACTCCCGGCGACGGTCGAACCGCAAGCACCCATTGTGCTCCGCGTCGTTCCGCGTTGGCTAGCTGCTGACGCGAAATGCTTTGGGTAGCCGAATTCGCCAGAATTCGGTGATTAAGGCATCCATCCGAACTCTGGCGAGTTCGGCTACATTCTCGGTTGATTCTGTCTGGAGAATCTGCGGTGAGTCTGCCGATAAGGGGGACGCCGCGGGCTGTCTTGCGCGCCGCTGCGATTGCAGCCGTGCCGCTAGCGGGCCTGGCGGAGATCGTTCTACCCCCAAATCCATGACGGCGGCTGCTCACCTTCGCCTGGCGCTCCTTGGCGCCGCGCTGTGCTTGTGCACCGGCTGCGCTTCGTGGCCGGATCGCGTCGTAGAGCCGCAATACCACAATCCCTTTCCGCAGCTGCACCGCGTGGCTGTGCTGCCGTTCTTTAACCAGAGCGCGGAGCCCACGGTCGATGGGGAAACGGTCGCGATTGCGTACTACAACGAATTGCAGCTCATCCCCGGCTTCGAGGTGATGCCGGTCGGCGTGGCCAGGCAGATGCTGGCTGCCAGCATCGCCGCTACAGGCAGCGAGCCGCGGACCGGCTCGGACTTTCAGCGTCTGGCCGAGCAGATGGGCGTCGATGCGGTGCTCGTCGGCTCGATCACGGAATACTCGCCCTACTATCCGCCGCGGCTGGGGCTGGCGGTCGATTGGTACGCGGCCAACCCGGGCTTTCATCCGATACCGTCCGGCTACGGCCTGCCGTGGGGCCGCGCGGAGGAGGAATACATTCCCAGCGCGCTGGTGCGCGAGGCCGAGTTCGCGCTGGCCCGCGAGCAGTTGAAGACGCAGACGCCCGACGTGCCGCCGCGCGAAATTCCCGGCGCTGTCGCGCCCGCTGCCACGAGCGGCGCGCGAACCGAATCCGCACAAGGCGCAGAATCGGCGCATGCGGCGCGACCCGCGCAGCCGGACGCCATTGCGAGCAAGCTGGACGAAAGCGCTGCGCTGGCAGCACCGCATTTGCCTGCGGACTGGCCCGATCCGCGGGGTTTCATCCCGCTGCCGCCGTCGCCCGCGCGTCCGGTTTTGCGCCCGCAGCACGCGCCGCTCATCACACACACGCGGATGTTCAACGGGCACGATTCGAAGTTCACCGAGAAGCTGGCAACGTTCTACTACCTGCGCGACGACGCCCGCTTCGGCGGCTGGCCCGCGTATCTGGAACGACCGGAAGACTTCGTGCGGTTTTGCTGCCACTTGCATCTGACGGAAACGTTGGCGGCAAGAGGGGGGGCGGGAGACTCGCAGGTGCTGTGGCGCTGGCCCGTCCGCCGATATGAGCGGTAGGGAAGCACGCGCGCCGCCTCCGGCGGAGCCACCAAGGCAGGATGCCCAGGACCGACCCAGGAGACGCTTCGTGACGCAAGACATCAATGTGCTGGCGCTGGTCAAGGGCGAGGAGCGGTACATCTTTCTGTTCGACGACGAGCGGCGGAGCGAGGCCCTGCGGACGCTCGGCCGCTTTGCCAGCAACCCCGAATTGAGCTTCAGCTGGTACGACGCCGCCGTCCTCAGCCAGCGAATCCGCCAGACCGCCATCGAGCAGCGGGCCCAGGCGCAGCATCCGCAGCC
>DASRJB010000002.1:0-2117 GCA_035649715.1 Pirellulaceae bacterium | reverse complement strand
TTCTCCGAACAGTACGACGAGGTCGTGCTAGTCCGCGACATCAGCTTTTGCAGCATGTGCGAGCATCACCTGTTGCCGTTCATCGGCACGGCACACGTGGCTTACATTCCCAACGGCAAGGTGATCGGCCTGTCGAAGATCGCCCGCGTCGTCGAGGTCATCTCGCGCCGCCCGCAGGTTCAGGAGCGGATGACCGAAGAGATCGCCAACCTGCTGGAAGGCGAGCTCGACGCCAGAGGCGTCGCCGTCGTGATCGAGGCCTCGCATAGCTGCATGACGATCCGCGGCGTGAAGAAGCCCGGCAGCAGCATGGTCACTTCGGCCATGAAGGGCGTCTTCCGGTCGAACGTCTCCAGCCGGGCCGAGGTGATGCAGCTGATTTATGGGAAGTCGCGGTGAGCCTGTAGGGAACGCCCCCTGTAGCGTTCCGTGCCGCGGGAAAACGGAACGCCACAGAGGGCGTTCCCTACAAGAAACACGTGTTTGGTCATATCCTCGTCGAGTTTCTGTTCCGCCTGACGTGCGGCGTCGCGGCGGCGATGGGCTGCACGAATAGCCGGGAAGTGACCAGCGGCTTCTTCCGAGTTCACTTGTGGGTGCTCTTGGGCGTGCAAACGCTGGCCGCGCTGGCGATCTATTCCGGCCGGCCGACGGGAACCAGCCCGCGGGCCAATCTCATCTGGCAAGGGCAGCTCGGGCTGGCGATTGCCGCGGCCGTCGCCTGCTACCTGTCCGCCGTCATCTGGATGTACGAGCGCCGGATCGCCGGCAAGCTGGGCGTTTGGCTAGTCGCCCTGCTGGCGGCCCTTGCACTATCGCTCCCGGTGACTTTTGGGAGATCCAAGGAAGTCGTCATGCAGATTGCCGACCGCGCAACCGGCAGCGCGCTGCTCGGCTTTGTCACGACCGCGATGCTGCTGGGACACTGGTATCTCAACACGCCCACGATGAAGCTGGCGCCGCTGCGGCGGCTGATTGTCCTGTTGGCCATTGCCGCGCTCGGCCGCATGGTCGTGTGCGCCGCGGGTGGCTGGCTGGAATTCGCATCGCACTCGTTTGCCTCCGCCTCGGCCCGCCAGTCCTGGCTGCTGTTCCTGGCGCTGCGCTGGCTGGCCGGTCTGGTCGGTGTGCTGGGGCTGGCGGGGCTGACCTGGCAGACGCTCAAGATTCCCAACACGCAGAGTGCGACGGGCATCCTCTACGCTGCGGTGATTCTGGTCTTCATCGGCGAGTTGACCTCGCAACTGCTTTCGGCGGAAGCCCATTATCCGATCTGAACCGCCTGGAGTAGGATGAAACGATGAACGTTACGTTTCGCTGTCCGCAGTGCGACCAGCTCGGCTGCGTGCCGCTGGAGGAAGCGCGCGAAATCGCCTGCCCCGCGTGCCAGGCGCATTGGCCGCTGCCCGCGGGCGCGGTCGCCGACGGGCAAGTTTCCCGCTGCGTCATCTGCCCCAGCACCGAGCTCTACGTCCGCAAGGATTTTTCGCAGGCGCTGGGGATCGCGATCGTCGTCGTTGGCTTCGTCATCAGCTCGGTCTTCTGGTATTGGCGGATGCCGATGTGGACCTACGCCGTGCTCTTCGCCACGGCCCTGATCGACATCGTGCTCTATCTCACGGTCGGCAACCTGCTGCAGTGCTATCGCTGCCAGGCCCAGTACCGCGGCCTGACCGGCCTGGAAAGCCACCAGCCCTTCGACCTCGAAACGCACGAAAAACACCGCCAACAAAAAATCCGCCTCGCGCAGGCTTCGTCCCCCAAATCTGCAATCTGAGTTTCCATGGATCCCCAGCGCGAGCGGATTCAAGCCGACCTGCGGGGCCTGCTCTCGGGCGAGGTCTTTTGCGACGATCCGTTCACGCTGATGTACGCGTCCGACGCCAGCATCTATCAGATCCCGCCGCTGGGCGTTGTGCGGCCGCGGGGTCTGGCCGACGTGCAGGCCTGCCTGAAATACGCCGCGGAACAGTCGCTGCCGATCCACGCCCGCGGCGCGGGCACGGGGCTGGCCGGTGAATCGCTCGGATCGGGCCTGGTGCTCGATTTCAGCCGCTCGATGCGGCGGATCGTCAGCGTCAATGGCGATACGGTCACGGTGCAGCCGGGCGTCGTGC
>DASRJB010000001.1:0-6409 GCA_035649715.1 Pirellulaceae bacterium | reverse complement strand
CAGGCCGAGTTTTTTTGCCAGCAGCGCCTCCTCCGCGATCTGATCGACCGACAGCTGCGCGTGGCCGGGCATCGAGGCGATCGGCTGCCGCACGGCTTTGCCCGGCCGGGCAAAGAGCGGCAGGATCAGGCTGGCTGGCGAGAGCCGCGTCTCGCGGACGAGGCTCCGCACGGCCGGGTGATACCGCAGCCGGCGGAGGCGGGTCGTGGGAAAGCCGGAACAGGCGTCCATTCCTCCTTTATAATTGCGTTCTCCCTTGGCGCGAACGGGCAACGCTCGAATCAGGCATGTCGGCGCAATACATCAAACTATCGCGGCGCGAGAACCAGGCCCTCGGCATCGGCCGATACGCGATCGACTTTGTCGGTGGCCGCCTGGGGCAGCCGGCCGCGTCGGTGTTGGCCAAGGTCGAGCAATTCCACACGGACAGCGTCGGCTGTGCCATTGCGGCACTGGCGATCGGCGCGAATGCTCCCGTGCTGCTGCGGCAGGAAGCGCTGGCGTACCCCCGTCCCGGCGGCGTCTGCTGCTTTGGCAGCAGCGAGCGGGTCGCGCCCGAGAAGGCAGTGCTGGCGAACTCCGCGGCGGTCCGCGAGCTGGACGCCAACGGCACGAATTTTGGCTACAACCCGCGGACGGGCCAAAAGCGCGGCGAATTCGGCCACAACGACTTCTACCCCGTGGCGCTGGCCGCCGCGCAGCTCGCCGGCTGCGACGGCCGCCGCACGCTCTTGGCGATGCTTTGCCTCGATGAGATTCGCGGGCGGCTGGCCGAAGCGTTCGGCCTCAAGGACCACAAGATCGATCACGTGCTCCACGGGGCGATTGCTTCGGCGGCCGTGTATGGCGCAGTGCTCGGGGCGACGGCGGAGCAGATTGAATCGGCGATTGGGCTGGTGGTATCCCACTATGTTCCGTTCCGGGCGATCCGCCACGGCGAGCAGCTCTCGGACAGCAAGGGCGCCTCGGCGGCGATCAGTGCGGAGGTGGCGGTCCTCTCGATGTGGCGAGCGATGCGCGGATTCGCCGGCCCGGCCGATATCTTCCGCAACCCGCAGGCGTTGTTTTGCCTGTTCGAGCGGCCGGCGGAAAAGGGCGCGAGTCCCTTCGACCTGGAACTGACTGCCGGCGGCGACGATTTCGCCGTCATGGGCATGCACTTCAAGCTCGGCCTCTACGAGCATCAGTCGGCTGGCGCGATCGGCGGGCTACTGGACCTGCTCGCGAGGCAGCCGCAGCTGGCCGCCGATCCCGCGGCGATCGAGCGAATCCGGATCACGATCTACGAACCGGCGTTCAGCATTATCGGCGACCCGCACAAGCGCGACCCGCGGACGCGGCAGAGCGCGGATCATTCGATGGTCTATATTGTGGCGACGCTGCTGCGGAAGGCCGTGGAATCGGGCGTCGGGAGTCGGGCGTCGGGAGTCGGGGCGGTGGATTTTTGGCGCGAGTTGATGCTGGGGCCGGAGGATTATTCCGAGGCGGCGCTGGCGCATCCGCTGACGCGGGCGCTGATGCAGCGGATCGATTTCCGGCATGGCGGGCCGGAATACGACGCGAAGTACCCCGACGGGATTCCGACATCGCTGGAGATCGACCATGCAGCGCTGGGCACACTGGCGTCGGGACTGGTGATGTATCCCGAAGGGCACGCCCGCAACACGAGCGGCCACTTGCCGGCGCTCTTGGCCCACAAGTTCCGGCGGCTGGCCGGGCTGGGCGTCGCCGACATGGATAGCCTGCTCGCGCGAATGTCGAATCTTGCCGCTAAGTCTCCGGCGGAGATTCGCGAGCTGTATTCGATTCCCGTCACTGTCCTGCAGCGGGCTTAGGGCCGGAGGTTTCTTGTTCGGGTTCTTGAACATCGACAAGCCGGGCGGCGTCACGTCGCGGGACGTCGTCAACCGCGTCCAGCGGCTGGTCCGTCCGCACAAGGTCGGTCACGCCGGCACACTCGACCCGCTGGCGACCGGTGTGCTCGTGGTGGCGGTGGGTCCCGCCACACGGCTGATCGAGTACGTGCAGCGCTTGCCGAAGACGTACCTGGCGACGTTCCTGCTGGGCCGCAGCAGCGACACCGAGGACATCGCGGGCGAGGTAGTGGAGCTGCCCGGCGCCGCCGTGCCGACGGAAACACAGCTTCGCGCGGCGCTGCCGCAGTTTTTGGGCACGATCCAGCAGCGGCCGCCGGCCTTTTCCGCGCTGAAGGTCGCCGGCCAGCGGGCGTACGACCTGGCCCGCCGCGGAGACGCCGTCGAGCTTTTGCCCCGGCCCGTCGAAATCTACGACCTGGAAATCCTGCGCTATGCCTATCCTGAGCTCCAGCTGCTCATTCGCTGCGGCAGCGGGACGTATGTCCGCTCGCTGGGCCGCGACCTGGCCGAGTCGCTCGGCACGGCCGCCGTCATGTCGGCCCTCCGCCGGCTGGTCATCGGCCCGTTCACCGCCGAGACCGCCATCGCTGCCGACAGCCTCTCAGCGTCGAGTATCGAGCACCAATTGCTCTCGCCCCTCATGGCTCTCGGCGAAATGCCGCGAATCGAAGTGAACGAGGCCGCGAGTCTCCGCCTCGCCCAGGGCCAGGCCATTGAGAATCGCTGGAACGTTTCCTCCGCGGAAGTCGCCGCGGTGAACTCGGCAGGCCAGCTGGTGGCGATCCTCTCGCCGCTGGCCGAAAGGCTGCGGCCCCAGCGGTGCTTTCACTGCTGACCGACCGATCCATGATCGCAGCCCGCGTGTTGAATACGCATGATCGGCGTGCAGCTGTTCAACGCTTTGGAGGCGGCGTTCTGGTTCGTGCTGGCGATCCTGGCGGCGACCCGCGGCCGGCAGGTCCGGGGCTTCACGCCCCGCCGGCAGCTGGCGCTGTGCTTCTTCCTGGCGGCGTTCGGCGCGAGCGACCTGTGGGAGATCTTCTCCGGCGGCTGGTGGAAGCCGCCGGCGCTATTGGCTCTCAAAGCCGTTTGCTTTGGCGGCCTGGCCGTTTCCGCCGCACTCATCTACGGCACACGCTGGCGCTCCGTGAAGAGCTAGCGACGACTGAGGCTGCTGGCGGCCGGCCGAATTGCCCTTTTCGGGGATTGCCGATTCGACTACAAGCCCACGCTGATCTCATCATCGACGCGCCCCGGCTGCGCTCAGCGGGAATGTTTTGGAGCACAGCCGCGGGTCACCTCCAGGGAGGGAGTTGGATCGTGCGCTCCACCTGCACCTTTGGTCTTGCGCTGGCTGGCTGGCTGCTGCTGACCGCGGTCCTGGCCGCCCAGCAGGCGACGGAGCCTGCGCGGCCCGCGCCGCGCGCCACCAGTCCGAGCCCCGCCGCGAGGACGCCGGCGGCCCAGGCTCTGCCCGCGGATGTCATTTTCGAAGGCGGCGACGTCAACTACATGCTGGGCCACGAGTGCGGCCCGGGCGGCTGCAACTTTTGCGGAAACTTCGGCGGCTCCGATTGCTGCTGTTGCCTGAGCGGGGTGTATGCTCGCCTCGAATACCTGCAGTGGGGCACGCGCGGGATGAACGTGCCGCCGCTTGTCACGACGAGCCCCCAGGGCACTCCGCGGGAGAACGCTGGAGTGCTTGGTGAGGAGGGGACGGAAATCCTCTTCGGCGGAGACACGTCAGGCAGCAACCTCCGCCCCGGCGGGCGGATCACGTTCGGCCGCTGGTTCGATCCTTGCCAGCGGCTCGGCATCGAGGCCGACTACTTCGCGCTGCGCGACGAACGCACGACTTTTCAACGCACCAGCGACGGCGACCCGATCCTGGCCCGGCCGTTTTACGACGTGACGACGGGCGAAGAGAGCTCCGAGCTGGTGGCGTTTCCCAATGTCATTCGCGGCACGATTTCGGTCGAGCACGTCTCGCGCTTCCAGGGCGCGGGCGTGCGCGGCATTTGGAACATCGCCTGCGGCGACGGCTGCGGCACCAGCTGCATCACCCATTGCCCCGTTCCCACGGGCTATCGCTTCGACGTGCTGTTGGGCTATCGCTTCCTGCGGCTGGACGACGAGGTCAACATCGTCGAGGACCTCGTCGCGACCGGCACTGAAGTGCAGACCGGCGCCTTCATCGTCCACGACCGCTTTCAGACCGAGAACCAATTTCACGGCGTGGACTTCGGCAGCTCGCTGCGGTTCTGCAAGGGCTGTTTCACGCTCGACCTGCTCTCGAAGCTGGCGCTGGGCAACACCCGCAGCCGCATCCGCATTCGCGGCAGCACCGTCATCACGCAGAACGGCCAGTCCGAATCGTTCGAGGGCGGGTTGCTCGCCCAGCGGACGAACATCGGCGACTACACCTTCAACGAGTTCGCCGCCGTGCCCGAACTGGGCGCGACGCTCGGCTACCAGATCAATCCCTGCTGGCGGCTGACGTTCGGCTATTCGTTCATCTACTGGAGCCGCCTGGTGCGAGCCGGCGACGTGATCAACCTCGACGTGAATCCCAACCTGCTGCCGCCGGAAGACCCCCTGGTGACGACGCACCTGCGGCCCGATCTGAGATTCTGCTACTCCGATTTCTGGGCCCAGGGAATGAACTTTGGCATCGAAGGCAAGTGGTAGTTACTGAATCTCGATTCTGCGCTCGACTTGCATCGCACCGCCGAGCGGGCCGGCGTCGAACGTGATGCGGACCAGCATTTGACCGGGGGCCTGATTGGTGGGCACTCGGACCGAGGCCGGGCAGAACGTGCCTCAGGCAAAGCCGCTGCTGTAGCTGGCGACTGCCGTGCCGTCGGTCTGGCAGAGGCTGGTCTCGCACGAGTTCTGATGGCTGCTGTCGCCCAGCTCGGCCGGCTTCTCGTGGAAGTCGCAGGAGTTGATCAGCAATCCGCCGGCCGTGTACAGCCGCGGATGGATGGTCAGCATCTGTCCCGGCTTTACGGGCCGCTTCAACTCGTCGCCTTCCACGGCCAGCCGCAGCTGTCCGCAGGGATCGATCGTCACCTCCTCGCCCGGGCCAATCCGCTGCCACTCGCCCTCGTCCGGCGGCTCATAGCGCGTGAACTGAAAGGTCCACGGTTTAGACGAATCGGCAGGCAGCAGCGACACGCGGAGCGAACGCATGGCATATTTGCCCGCGGGAACAGTCATCGCCGCCCCGTCGGCCCGCGCGGCGTAAGCCGATCCGTCGTCGCCCATCAGCGCGACTTCAAGGCTGCGAATCGTCGCGCCGGCAGCCAGCGACCGGAGCTGCAGTTTGAGCGTGCCGACGCCGGTCACTTCTTCCAGCGCCAGCCGCGTGCCGGCCTGGTCGGTGCGGACGGCGTACCGCTTGCCCGCCAGCAGCATCACCGGCTGCACGGGAAACTGCTCGCTGAACGCGTCCCACTGGCCGTCGGCATTGAGGTCGAGCCACAGCCGGTCGCGAGGGTCGGAAAACAGCCCGTTGGCATCGCCATCGACGCGGCGGGCCGCCACCGGCTTGCCGTTGAGCGTGACCTGGCCCTCCAGATAGCCGAGCGTCGCCACACCGAGCGAGGAGCCCAGTGCGCCGCGGCGGAAGAGGACCTGCCGCGGAAATTCTTCGGCAACGCGATCGAGGTAGGCGATCTCGCTCTTGATCGCTGCCCGCCGCAGCCGGCCCTCGCCCGCCGCGATTTGCCGCGCAGTGATCTCCGGATCGCGAGCGGCATCGACATAAAGGTCGAGCTCGCCGCCGTCGCGCAGCCCGCCGCCAGAAACACTGCGTTCGTCGAGCACGACCACGACTTGCGGCGAAGTGTCCGAGCCGTAGCGCAGCAGACCATACAACGGCTTGGCACTGCGGTACGCCGGCTCGTTGGTCACGAGCTCCGGCCGCTTATCGAACAGCACGAGCGGCACCAGCGGCGGATGCTCCATTGGCTCGCCCGCCGTGGGGACGACGTAGTTCCAGGCGGCGGCGGGCTGCTCCTGAGCTCGCAGGGGGAACTGTCCGATGATCGCACAGGCGAGAATAGCGCAGGCGAAACGCGTGGACATCGGTCCCTCCGTCAGCTTCGCGCGACAAGAAAACGACCGCTGCAACTTTTAGGCATTATGTCTTACATTCGCTCTTGGCAACACCAATATTGGACATGGTCGGACGAATTTATGCGGACTGTCTTATCTCGGACCGCTGGGAGACATTCTCATGTCCCGCGTACTCATCATCTGCGGCGTGCTGGTGGCATTGGTTCTGGCGCGGCTGCAAGCGGAGGAACATCGGGCTGGCAAGACCGTGAGTGGCGTGGTCCGCGACTCTGCCGGCAAGCCGGTGGAGGGCGCGGAAGTTTGGCTGGTCATGACCGATATGTGGTTCTTCGAAAGCGATGTTCCAAGCTCAACGAAAACGTCGGCCGCGGGGACGTTCGAATTGGCCGTGCCGCAGCGCTGGCTCGACGCCATCCCCCAAGTGCGGCAAGAGCTGGGCTTCGTCGCGCACC